>JACMRH010000180.1 GCA_014376535.1 Cytophagales bacterium
ATCATTGCTCTAAACATCACCAACATTTTTTTTCTTTCTAGTATATCATCGTCTTTAATATTGGTGACCCTATTTATCCCTATGATTGGTGGTTTGTGGATAAAAAGGTCCACGCAATACAACGCCTGGTCAGGGATGATATTAGGAATTACAGTCTACTGTTATTGCCTATCCGCCCAAATGGGCATCCTGGCTGTTTTCTGGGGTTTTGTGGCTTCGATAGTAGGTTTTTTACTAGGGTTTCTGTATTCTGATAAAAAATTCAGAATTATTGTAAAATCGTAGTTCAATGTTGTTTAGTTAAGGTTCTTTAATTGGCCTTTGAAGAAATGGCGTTAAAAATTTCTTTAGTGGGTGGGGAAAGAAAGATCACATTGCCCGATAGCCTAATGTATTGAGTACTATTAGTTTCTGTTATTTGTGAGATTTCGTGTGAGGGCAAAGAAATTTAGCCGTTTATTCAACAGCCTTGACTTTTTGGTTATTTTTGGTCAAGCAAAAAGAACTCTGAAGAAATGATAAATACCTGATATTATGTCATTATAACTCTAAAAATTGCTAATAATATGTCATTAATCGTAAATCAAAAATGACCAAATACACCTACGATTACCCCAGACCAGCCCTTGGAACTGACATGTTGCTTTTCTCCAAACAATCAAACAATATATATGTTTTGTTAATTGAAAGAGGAAATTCTCCATTTAAAGGCTATTGGGCTTTTCCAGGGGGATTTGTTGAAGAAGGAGAATCTTGTGAACAAGCCGTTTTAAGGGAATTAGAAGAAGAAACCGGCTTGGTTCATTCTGAACTCCTTCAAATTGGAACCTTTAGCGATCCTAGCCGCGATCCCAGAGGCTGGATTGTGACAGTGGCATTTGCAGCCTGGGTTAGGATGGAAGAAACCAGGCCGATTGCAGGTGATGACGCCAAAAACGTAAAATGGTTTTCTCTAAATGAAATACCACCACTTGCTTTTGACCATGCTATAATTTTAAAGAAAGCTATTTCAGTTTTTGTAAATGGACATTGAAGATCTTAAACCTGAAAGAATTTCGTTTATTTGTACTTAAGCAGCTTCAACTAAAATACCCATATTATCACTAAAAAAGTAGCGATTTTCGGAGGATCATTTAATCCTGTTCATAATGCACATATCCATGTAGGAAAATATGTTGCAGCAAATGAAGATGTGGACGAAGTTTGGGTAATGCTTTCTCCTCAAAGCCCCTTCAAGCAAGACAAAACTATGCTGCCTGACGCAACCAGGCTGACCTTGTTAAAGCAAAGCTTTGCAGGAATAAAAAATCTGAAGGTAAGCGATTTTGAATTAAAACTTCCCACTCCTTCATATACCTTTAAGACCCTTTCAGGTTTGCAGGAGACCTACTCCAATCATACTTTTTCACTCATATTTGGAATAGATATTTTAGATCATTTCCTGCAATGGCAAAACGCTGTCCAAATTATAGAAAACCATAAATTGTTTGCTTACCTGAGGCCAGGTTATGAAGATGATCTTGATATAGTTTTGAGTAAACTGGAAGCTGGTTATAATTCAATTAAAAAGAAAGATGCACCAGAACTCTTTGATCAGCTAAAAATCATCAATGGACCACTTGTTGACATATCTTCAACTGAAATCTGGGAAAAAGTAAAGAATAAGCAAGATTTTTCTACTTTAGTCCCTTCTCCAGTTTATGATTATTTAAATAAAATTACCATTTAGCATACTTCCTTATTAAAATTTCATTTTGAGCGAAAATATTCAAAACTCCCCTTCTAAAATCCGAATGCCTATTTGGCTTGCCCTAACTTTGGCTATTGGCATTTTTGTCGGCATATATGTAGGTAAAAAAATGGGCAGCAAAGACCGTTTTAGTAACCACCATCTGATAGAAGAAGCCCTTTCATACATTACAAATGATTATGTAGACACAGTCAACGTGGCCGACCTTCAACAGGAAGGTATTGAAGCCATGCTGGAAAAACTTGACGCACATTCATCCTACATCCCACCTAAAGACTTACAAGTTGCAAAGGCTTCATTAGAAGCAGATTTTGAAGGCATTGGTATTGAATTTCAAATATTCAGCGATACAGTAAATGTTATAACCCCGATCAGTGGTGGCCCATCAGAAATGGTTGGCCTGCAATCAGGCGATAAAATAATTAATGTTGATAATAAGCCTTTTGCTGGTACTAAAATTACCATTAATGATGTATTTGGAAAATTAAGGGGTAAAAAGGGAACAAAAGTTAAATTGACAATAAAGAGAAAAGGAATTAAAAACCTGATGTCTTTCACCATTATACGCGATAAAATTCCTACATATTCGGTCGATGCAGCTTTCATTTATGCACCAACAACTGGCTATATCAAACTAAACCGCTTTGGTGAAAACACTTTCACAGAATTCAAAAATGCCCTGATCAAATTAAAAGAACAAGGAATGGAAAAACTGGTTCTGGACCTTCGTGACAATCCGGGCGGATATCTTGACCATGCTGCAAATATTGCGGATGAATTTTTAAGTGATGAAAAACTGATTGTCTATACAAAAGGCAGAAAATCTCAATACAGCAATACTTTAAAAGCTGAACATGAAGGTGTCTTCGAACAAGGCCCACTTATTGTTTTAGTCGATGAAGGAAGTGCATCAGCTTCAGAAATTGTTTCAGGTGCGTTACAAGACCATGACAGGGCATTAATTGTCGGCAGAAGGACATTTGGTAAAGGATTAGTGCAAATGCCTATTTCCCTTTCGGACGGATCTGAGTTAAGGCTCACAATTTCAAGATATTATACGCCAAGTGGACGCTGCATTCAAAAACCATACAAAGGCAAAGAAGACTATGAAAAGGATTATGAAAGACGCTTCAAACATGGAGAAATGTACAGTAAAGACAGTATCCATTTTGCGGATACCTTAAAGTTCAAAACTGAGAAAGGAAGAACTGTTTATGGTGGTGGCGGAATAATGCCAGATGTATTTGTTCCTCAGGATACAACAGCATTCAGTAGTTACTTATCCCAACTATTAAATAAAGGCGTTCTGCGAGAAATAGCATTCGAGCTTTATGATGGAAACAAAACCCGTTTAAACAAAATGTCATTGGAATCTTTTAATAAAACCTATAGTGTTTCTGACCAGGACCTTCAAAGAATGGTGGATAAAGCCAATGCCGCAGGTGTTAAATTCAATCAGAAAGGATTTGACAGGTCTAAAGAATATATAAGAAACTATGTAAAAGCCTTAATAGCAAAATCGGTATGGAAAATGGAGGGTTTCTTTTATGTTTTTAACATGAAAGACAATGTATTTATAGAAGCACAAAAACATTGGAAGGAAGCTGCCAGCATAAGTAAATAGCTTTGAGAGGAATTGCTAAAAGGTAATGAGGGATGTCAGATAGCTTTTATAGAATTGTTTAATTTCAGAATCTGGTTTACATTCATTCCTAGCCTTGGAAAAAATGGCGTTAAAAATTTCTTCAGGAGCGAAAGCAAAAGAAAGACTGCTTGCCCATTTTAGTATAAAGTATTAAGTACTTAGTATTGAGACTGCTGATAACACACAATCTAACATTTTAAAAGCTCTACGCACAACACACAACTCATTACACACAACAGAATAAGGATTTCGTGCGTTGGAAAAGAAATTTAGACATTTCTTCCACAGCCTTGACTTTTAAACTTCTTCCGTGAGAAGGGAAGGTGGCTGACAGCCTGAAGGGTAATTGGTCTAAGTAAAAAGAAGTCTGAAGAAATGTTAAGGTTAACTCTTACAGCGTTTTCAGGGCTGAAAATTATTAATTAACGAATTTTACTTTACAATTATATCTGAACAAAAAAGGCCTCATCTAAATAAGATAAGGCCATTATATTTATTTTGAAATAGCTTTCTATTCTTCGAAATCGTTAGGATTTGTACTTATTGATTTATTGGGAATGATAAATGGACATATCATTGACAAAACAAAAAGAACAAGAATTATAATAAGCATTGGCATAGCGCAGGGATTTTTGACAAAATTATAGCTATTTACCATACTAAAAAATATAGTTGGCTATTTTTCTAATTTGAAACCATCACATTGTGAACTTGGTGAAACCATTGTGTACTTTGTGGTAAAAGAAGAAACTTTATATCGCTTATAATTGTCTTAATCAAAACCCTGATTATGTTTATTCCATTCAACGAAATTTCAGAAAATTCCAGGACCTGGATATTTGCTTCAGAAAAAGAATTAAATGAGGTGCAGTTAAATGAAATCACTCTTACCTTAAAAACTTTTACCGAAAATTGGCAGAGTCACAACCAGAATGTTCATTCTACATTTCAAATTATAGAAAAGAGATTCATCGTAATTGCAGCAGACGGAGATAAGAGCGATATAAGTGGTTGTGGAATAGACAAATCCATGCATGTCATGCTGGAGCTAGAGCAAAAACTCAAACTTTCATTAACAAACAAATCGCTGCTATTCTTTAAGCAGAAACAAGAAACCATCTCGATTCCTTTACTTAGCATGAAACAGGCAGTTTTAAGCAATGAATTAAGTCCTGATACTTTGTATTATAATACTTTAGCATCTACAATAGAAGAGGTTAAAAAAAGCTTTTGTATTCCTGCACAATACACCTGGCTAAAAAAATATTTTGTTTTTCAAACAAATTAAAATAATCCCATTAATTTAAAAAATATTGCTAATTGTTCAACAAAATGTGAACTTAGCGGTTTCAAAATGGATTGTAAAAATAAATAATCATCGAGATGGAAAAAGGAATGAAATTAGTGTTGGCTTTGTTTGCTACCGGTGTTTTATTATCTGCTTGTTCTATGCAAAAAGGAAGCAGTGGGCATTCAGCATCTACAACGAGGCACGACAAACATTTCTGGAAGTACCATGGTAAATAATACAAGGCACAATTCATTGTGCCTTGTATTATTTTTTAGTCATTTTTCTTTTTTCCTTTTTTAGTTAAGACTTTCAGCCGAAAGCTTAACTTTGTTTTTTATAAAACAAATACTCCTACCTAAAATTTAATTTATGAGTCAAACAGTGACCAAATTTGCTCCCGGTGTACTTTATGGCAAAGAACTAGCTGAGTTCTTTCAATATGCCAAAGACAATGCTTTTGCTTTGCCTGCAGTAAATGTTACCAGCAGCAGTACAGTAAACAGCGTTTTGGAAGCTGCCAAAGAAGTTAATTCACCTGTAATTATCCAGTTTTCAAATGGTGGTGGTCAATTTTACGCAGGTAAAACCGCCCCTAACGACAAAGATAAATTACAAGCTTGCATAGCTGGAAGCATAAGTGGAGCACTTCACGTGCACGAAATGGCAAAATTGTATGGAGTAACAGTAATTCTTCACACAGACCATTGCGCTCATAAATTACTTCCATGGGTAGACGGTCTTCTTGATGCAGGAGAAGAATATTTCAAAAAGAACGGTCGTCCATTGTATAGCTCACACATGCTTGACCTTTCTGAAGAACCTCTTCATGAAAACATCGAAATAAGCAAAAAATACCTTACCAGAATGAGCAAACTTGGTATGTTCCTTGAAATTGAACTAGGAGTAACAGGTGGAGAAGAAGATGGTGTTGATAATTCAGATGTTGACAACGACAAGCTTTACACGCAACCTTCAGAAGTGTCTTATGCTTATGAAGAATTAAATAAAATCAGTCCTTATTTTACAATTGCAGCTTCATTTGGTAACGTACATGGTGTTTACAAACCAGGTAACGTGAAACTTGAGCCTAAAATCCTTAAAAATTCCCAGGATTTCGTAAAAGAAAAATTTGGTATCAAAACTCATAACCCATTAAACTTTGTATTTCACGGAGGTTCTGGTTCAAGCCAAGCAGAAATCAGAGAAGGAATTTCATACGGTGTTATCAAAATGAATCTTGATACAGATTTACAGTGGGCTTATTGGGAAGGTATCCTTGGTTTTTACAAGAAAAATGAAGCCTTTCTTCAGGGTCAATTAGGAAATCCATCAGGAGCAGATTCTCCAAACAAAAAATATTACGATCCACGTGTTTGGATCAGGGAAGCTGAAAAAACATTTGTCACCCGATTAAAAGCCGCGTTTGAAGATCTAAACGCTATCAACAGAAACTAATTCTAAAGGGCCTTTTTAAGGCCCTTTATTTTTCCCCACATTCATGAATAA
>JACMRH010000181.1 GCA_014376535.1 Cytophagales bacterium
ATGATAGGCCAAATGGCATCTTGCAACACCATTTTACAAACTTTATCAGGAAATAAAATGAGAGGCAGAGTTATGAGCTTATACACAACAGCTTACATTGGCATGATGCCTTTTGGAAGTATAGCTTCAGGTGCGTTAGCCTATCAAATTGGGGTAGCTCATACTTACCTGGTTTCCGGTTTGTTAAGCATTTTATGTGCTATCATATTCGTTCAATTCCTGCCGATGTTAAGAAAACAGGCTATTGAAAGAGTGAAAGATTTGGAGTTTTCTTAAATGTGAATAGTTTAAAAGTATCTAAATAATTTATTAATCTTAACTTTATACTTTGCATACTAATATCAAACTATGAAAAGCATTTATTTTGCATTGGTAATTTCTTCATTTTTTGTTTGCTGCAAAGGAAAGAAATCAGAAAACACTCCTGTTCCGGTAGTCGTGGAGGAGAATGTAAATCAAAATCATCCTAAACAGGTTCAATTTCAGCCAGATTCAATGTTCCAAGACCTTGGAAGCAAACCTTCAACGTTGTTTTTGACTTATAATAAAGATGGGAAGTTAGAAATGACTATGCTTAAGTCGACAGTAATCAATACTATAGTTGAAATTCAAAATTTCTTTTACAAAGAAAAAGTATTGGATTCTTTAATAGTCAAAAAATATAGTGGTACTGACTCAGTTATAACACATTACAATAAATCAGCTCTTTTAATTAGCAATTATATTGTTAATAAAACTGATATGTCATATTACAGGTCATCATCTGATGCTCACCCAGCAGCAGGTGTTTCTTATTCCCTATCTATAGAACATAATCCATTAGATATAGAAGTTTCCAATATTGTATACAACCTTTTATTAACAGAGTACCCTTTAGATAATGTTCTTAAGGATGCAGGTATTTTTAATCTTGTTAAATCAAAAAATGGAAGTAGATCTGTTCAATATTTTGAAAACCAATTTGATGAACACAAAAGGTTATCAACAATCAATGTTGGCTTAGGGAGTGTATTTGAAAGTGGCTATAAAATTGGTTTGACAGCAAAGTTTAACTATTAGAAAATCTGTTTAATTATTTTAGCTAATTTTTATTCAATTAACCCTTCTTAAAAAAACGTGAAGCTTTAATTTCTCGCTCGTAAATTGCCCTGATTTTAAAGCCATCAGCCTGAACAATGCAGTTAAGCAAACTTGAAATAAAAGGTTTCAAAAGCTTTGGTGATAAGGTGACAATTCACTTCGACCAGGGAATTACCGGTATTGTGGGGCCAAATGGTTGTGGAAAATCCAATGTGGTGGACGCCATCCGCTGGGTTTTAGGCGAACAAAAAACCCGTAACCTGCGCTCCGACAAAATGGAGAGCGTTATTTTTAATGGAACCCGTGACAGAAAGCAATTGCAAATGGCAGAAGTTTCCATCACTTTCAAAAACACCCGAAACCTACTTCCAACTGAGTATTCTGAAGTAACCGTCACCAGACGTTATTACCGTACTGGTGATAGTGAATATCTTTTAAATGGAGTGAACTGTCGTTTGAAAGATATCAACGATTTGTTCATGGACACGGGTATTGGCCCTGACAGTTATGCGATCATCGAGTTGCGGATGGTTGATGATATTTTGAATGATAAAAACGATTCAAGAAGGCAGCTTTTTGAAGAGGCCGCTGGTATTTCCAAGTTTAAAATTAGAAAGAAGCAAACCCTTAAAAAGCTGGAAGATACCGATGGAGATCTTTCAAGGGTTGAAGATCTTCTCTTTGAAATAGAAAAGAATTTAAAAGCACTTGAAAAGCAGGCGAAACAGGCTGAGAAGTATTTTATCATCAAAGAGGAATACAAGAAACTGAGCATTCTATTGGCTCAAATCATTATCAAAAGACACAAGCTTGGATTTGAACACCTTGTAAAAGCTATTGAAGAAGAATCTGACAAGAGGACAACAGTAGTGACCCAGGTTGCTGAAAAGCAATCTTTGTATGAGAAGCATAAACTGGAAATAATCACCAAAGAAAAATTACTTTCTTCCCGGCAGAAAACCCTGAACGAGCATTTCGGAAATATCCGCCAGTATGAAAGTGAAAAGAAGATCAAAAATGAAAGGTTAAGGTTCCTGACAGAAAAGAGCAATAACCTTACAAATCAGTTAGATACAGATAAAAAAAGCAATGACCGGGCTGAATTCAGTATAAAAAGCCTGAATGAAGAAAAAGGAAGCCTTGAGAAACAACTTCTGGAACAGGAATCGAAAGTAGGGCAGCTACGTGCTGATTATGAAGACCAAAAGCGTTCATCTTCTACTTTACAGGAACAGGTAAGCAGTATTTCCGCACAGTTAAAATCTAAAGAAACTGCTAACTATCAATTAGTTAAAAGTCTGGAGATAAATCAGGTGCAGCTTTCCAGCATGAAAATGCAATTGGAACAAACTGCCAGCGAAAGCTCAGACCAGAATGCCAGTATCCAGAATTTCAGTGATAAATTAAAAGAGCTTACCGAAGAACTGGAATTTAAAAAAGCGGACTTGGAAGCAGTTCAGAAAAAGGAATCGGAACAGGTCCAGGAATTGCAACTGACCAATAAGCAAATTGATGAAATAAGAGAAAATTTAAATAAAAACACCAGGAAGCTGGATGCTTCTCAGCATGAATACAATCTGACAAAAAGCATGGTTGAGAACCTGGAAGGATTTCCTGATGCGGTCAAGTTTCTCAGAAAAAATGCAGACTGGGCTAAGCACACTCCCTTGCTTTCTGATATTCTTACTTGTGATGAAAAGTACAGAGTTGCGGTGGAAAATTTTCTCGATCCCTACATGAATTATTATGTAGT
The DNA here is from genome assembly GCA_014376535.1 of Cytophagales bacterium. Taxonomy (GTDB): domain Bacteria; phylum Bacteroidota; class Bacteroidia; order Cytophagales; family UBA9547; genus UBA9547. The sequence continues at coordinate 2,834 of JACMRH010000181.1, forward strand.
GAAAAACGAAGAACAGGCGTATCAGGCCGTAGTGATGTTGAGCAACGCTGCAAAAGGGAAAGCAAATTTCTTTTTGGCTGATGCATTTAAAAACTTCACACCATCTGCGCCTTGTCAATACGAAAATTGTATTTGTGCCATTGATATTGTAGAGTATGATGAAAAGTATAAAAAACTGATCGCCTATTTGCTTGACAATGTGTATGTTACCTCTTCAGATAACATTCCAAAAGACCAGGATGTGACTTTCATTACACAAAGTGGTAAGCTTATTCGCAGGAAATACAGTGTTTCGGGTGGATCTGTAGGTTTATTCGAAGGAAAAAGAATTGGGCGTGCAAAAAATATTGAAAAACTTGACAAGGAAATAAAGATTTTGCAAAAATCTGTTTCTGAAATTCAGGCTTTGCTAAACGATAGGTTGAAATTGAAAGAGAAACTATCAGTTGAATCTTTTAAGGGCCAGATTGAAAAGTTAAGGCAGGAAGTTAGTTTGCTGGAACAGAACAAAGCTTCGTTCAGCACAAGGCTTGAGCAGGTCCAGACTTTTATCAGCTCAGCGGAACACAAAAAAGAGGAGATCCAAAACAGGATTGCAGAACTGGAAGAAGATATTAGTACAAATACCCCGCAGGCACAAGTGCTTGAAGCCCAGATAAAAGTACTTCAGGAGCAACTGGAACAGTATTCAGAAGATCTTACTATAAGAACAGAACAATTCAACCGGAGCTCAACCGCATTTAACCAGGAAAACTTACTTTTTCACCAGCTTTCCAACAAAGTAAAAAGCCTGGAGCAGGAAATCAGCTATAAGCAAAACACTTTCGATGCGAACAAAGAACGCATCACCAGGAACCAGGAAGAACTTAAAAAGGTAGAGGAAGACATCAAAACCTTGCTGGACAATGCAGATATTTCGGACGATAAGTTAATAGAGCTTTACAAAGAGAAAGAGGAAATAGAAAAGGGTGTTACGGAAGCAGAGAAGGATTATTATCTGACACGCGGTAACACAGATTTGCTTGAGAAAGAAATCCGGAACTTAAGTCAGCAAAGAGAAAACTGTGATGCACTGATCATGGAACTAAACAACAAGATCAACGAGAACAAACTTAACCTGGCAGCTGTAACAGAAAGGCTTTCCGTAGAATTTGGTGTTAAAGTCGATGCATTAGAACATGAGGATGAAAACTCACAACCCACAACTCAAAACCCACAACTGAACGAGGACGATTTAAAGCAAAAGGTTGAAAAAATTCGCAAAGATCTGGATGTTATCGGCCCGGTTAACCCGATGGCCATGGAAGCATACAATGAAGTGGCTGAAAGAAATAAATTTATCAGAGAGCAAAAGCAGGACTTGTTAAATGCCAAGAACTCGTTGCTTGCCACGATTAAAGAAATTGATGTTACGGCCAAGGATGCTTTTTTGGATGCTTTTTATAAGATAAAGGACAATTTTAAAATGGTTTTCAGGTCCTTGTTTACAGAAGAAGATACCTGTGACCTGGTGTTGCTAAATCCAGATGATCCTACAGAATCTGCGATAGACATTACAGCAAAACCTAAAGGAAAAAGGCCATTGTCTATCAATCAGTTATCAGGCGGAGAGAAAACATTGACAGCCATTTCATTGCTTTTTGCTATTTACCTGATCAAACCTGCACCATTCTGTATTTTCGATGAGGTAGATGCACCTTTAGACGATGCAAACATTGACAAGTTCAATAATATCATCAAAAAATTCTCCGGCGATTCTCAGTTCATCCTGGTAACCCACAACAAGCGAACCATGACCTTTGCAGACATCATCTATGGAATCACCATGATAGAGCAGGGGGTTTCAAGAGTTGTTCCTGTTGATTTGAGGGCTTTGGCTTAACAATTGATTTCGTTTGATTAACTTTATTAAAATAATATTATGACCACTATTTTGAAAAGTGGGCTTCCAATTGAAGATCTTAGGAAACAATTGGAAAAAGCCTCGCAAAAAAAAAATCAGGGTATTAATACCAGTAAATATTCAGGAGTGATTAAATCTCAAATTGATCCTTTAGAATATCAAAAAAAAATGAGGGATGAATGGCAATAGCATTTTTCTTGATACTAATATTTTAATTTATCTTCTTAAAGGTAATAAGGAGATAGCAGATCTTTTAAATCGAAAGGAATTTATCATTTCCTTTATAACTGAATTAGAGTTATTAAGCTTTCCGTTTGAGGATAAAAATGAATACAATCAAATAAAGAAGCTTCTTTCAGAATGTACAATAATA
>JACMRH010000182.1 GCA_014376535.1 Cytophagales bacterium
GATGAATGAGTATTAAGATATTGTAGTTGAATTCTTAGCTGTTCTTCCTGAAATTGTTTGATTTCTAAATTCGATTTGAACGTTTTTCCCTGAGAGAACATGCTGATAGTAATAAAAAAACAAAGATGCCGTTTTTTATACAATTTCAATCACAACGTTAGCTGTAGCATATTCAGATGTGTGGGAAAGAGATACATGAACTTTAAAATTGTCTGTGCCAATAAGCTTTGCTGATATTACTCTTAATTCTTCAGATAAAGTAATGTATGGGCAACCATTTTTGTCATTTATAACCTCAATTTGTGAAAGGTTAAATGTGGCATACATTCCACTTTTTAAGGCTTTCAAAAAAGCTTCTTTTGCGGCAAAGCGCGCAGCAAAACTTTCTGCCGGTTTAGCCTTTAGATTGCAATAGGTTTGCTCATTTGCGGAGAAAACCAAATTTACAAATTCCACTTTTTCTATCTTTTCCTGCAAGCGCAATACACTTACAATATCTGTTCCAATGCCGTAGATCAATTAATTATTTATTTTTTCCTGACACTCTTTTATTCTGTTGTTGAGCGCAACAATATCATTTTTTCGGGGGATGTTTAACTTCAATGCTAGCTTGTATTGAAAAATGGCTTGAGCATATTGCTGTTTCGAATTGAAATAATCTCCTAACATCATCCATGTAAAATAATATTGTGGATTAGACTTTGAGAAATGCGTCAAATCCTGGTTAGACAAACTTTCCTTCCCGTTGTTCCATATAATTTCTTTGATCTTCTCTGTAGTCTGTTTAAAAAATTGTAATTCCTTAAATTCCACAGAATAAATAAAGCTGTCTTCTGGGATTATCAGATTTTTTTCAAAAATCACTTTTTTCTCTTTTAATCCTTTCTCTGCAAAAACTTTCTCTAAATCATAGCAAACATAAGCACCTAATTGGTAGGGGTTTGCAGAAATCCATACTAATCCTTTGGTTGGGTTGAAAATGATAGAATGATGAGCAACAAATTGGTTTAGTGCTTCTTCATTACCCATTCCAATATCCTTCCCATTTCTTCCAAATCTGTTTCTCAAAATCTCTGCAATTTCAACTGGTGTGATATTTTGCCTGGGTTCCACTAATTCTAAAAGCCGTTGCCTTCTGGGTTCTGTTGGATTTTCCCTAATGTTAGAAACATTTAAAGAATCATTTGTCCAATCTTTTCCCTGGAAATGATTAGAACAGGTTATCATGTTTTCAGTTGGTAACAATAAAGTCGTTTTCTCTGGAGTCTTTTCAATGATTGCCACCTTGTTATCAGTTTTTGATCCAATCATAAATGACTCACTTACAAAGCTTTGATAAGAAGATGCTATTTTGTAAGCCTGATCAATATTGCCTGCATATTGAAGTATTTGGCGACCAATAATAGAGACTGGCGTGGCTGCACCAGATGGCAAGCCTGATTTAGAAGCATTTAGTGTAACTGTAACTCCTTTTTCATTCATCCCGGAAACAATACCAGTAAAACCTCCCCAGGTTACCGACATAAATTTAAATCCCGAATCCGGCTTAACGAAAAGAATGATTTTCTCTTTGGCGAAATCTTCACCCATATAAAAATCAAAATTTCTTCCTATTAAAATTGAACTATCTTTAGTTCTTTTTCCCCACAAACCAACTGAGGTACAAGCAACTAAGTTCATGTTTTGCATGGCATGCCCAATGTCATGTGCAGCATGGTAATTTAGAATTCTCTGATAGTTTGGAGCAATAAAAGAGAACTTCTCAGATGCTGACAATGACACTCCATATATTTCCTTCTGATTTTCCAAAGGCACAGAGTCATCTAAATTTCTGTTAAACCAGCCAATCACCATCAGTAAAAACTTCTGGTAAATCTTACCTGGTAACATTTGATCGAGCCTTCCAATGAAAATCTCTTCTTGTTTTACGACTTGTTCTTTACTTAAAAGTCCATTTATATATCCTCTATGAAATGCTGGGCCTTCAACATACATTTCCCACATTCCATATTCATTCTTTTTCAGCCAATTATTACCAGAATAATATACACTATCCTTAGAAACAGTTCTAGTGATATTGGTTGTGTCAGATAAATTTACCGATGGAGGATTTACTTTTACTGTGAGATAAAACAATAAAATAAAGGCACATAGTAAAAAGAAGATTACAAGTAAGATTTGTTTTGCAAGCTTCATGTTAATCTAAGAGAACTTATTTATTAAAAAGTAAAAATGTTTAGTTTAAGTTCAAATTTTAAAATCTACCATTTTGCAAACGTAAATCCCTTGTCAATCATTGATTTAATGTAAAAAGGCAAAATGTATTGTAAGTTTTCTTTTGCTTTTAAACTATCGTGGAAAACTATCACCGTTCCTGCTGTTGTCATTTTTATACATTTTTCCAGGCAATTTTGTTTGTCTAAATTTTTGTCAAAATCACCGGTAATTATATCCCACATAATAATTTCATATCTTTCTTTCAAAGCTTTCGATTGAGAAAAAGTTATTTGTCCGTATGGAGGCCTGAAAATTGGTTTATTGTTAAGCTGAAAGTTCAGGTCCTTAATTGTTTGTTCCCATAGCTCAATATTTTCCAAATATCCTTGGTTTGAAGTTTTCCAACCTTTTAGATGGTTAAAGGTATGATTGCCAATAGAATGCCCTGAGGTTATAATTTTGCTAAAAATAGTTGGGTGTTTTTTAATATTATCACCGACACAGAAAAAGGTAGCTTTTATATTGAAGGAAGCTAAAGTGTCCAATACCCATTCAGTAACATCAGGGATGGGACCGTCATCAAAAGTTAAATAAATTTCTTTGGTTAGGGTTTTTACCTGCCAAGTAGCAGAAGGCATTATATGCCTGAATATTGCTCCAGTGCGGTTAGGGTACAGCAAACTATATTATTTTACTTTACAGGTAAGCAAGGTAACATCATCTGAAAAGGGATTTCCTGCCCGAAATTTATCCACACATGCTACCATTTCACTGTTAATTTCTTCTGCACTTAATAATCGAGATTTAATCAATTGTTCTTCAATAAATATGGTACCAAAAGCATCCATTTCCTTGTTTTCTGCCTCTGCTAAACCATCTGTATAAAGAAATAGGGTGCTTCCGGCATTAATTTCTATTGATCCTTCATTCACAAATGGAAGGTTTTTAATTGGACCTAAAATGGTAGTTCCTAATTGCAGTTCTTCAAAAGAGTTTTTTCCGGAAATAATCAACGGAGGATTATGGCCAGCATTTACATAATTCAACCTGTTTTTTTCCAGGTCTATCAAAGCTATAAAAAAGGTTATAAAAGTGCCATCCTGAGTGTTTTCATAAATCTGAATATTCAATTCCTCTATGATCTTTTTCAAGTTTAAACCCATCCGGATCATGGTTCTCAGTGAAGCCTGGAAATTAGACATTAGAATGGCAGCTGGAATTCCTTTGCCTGAAACGTCTGCAATACAAACGTAAAACTGGTTTTCATTAACCTGAATGAAATCATAATAATCGCCCCCTACAGATTGGTGAGGAAGATAGGTAGCTGCAATATTAAGTTTATCTGTCTGAGGGAGTTTTTTAGGAAACAAATGGGTTTGAACGGTTCGGGCAATTTCTAATTCTTTCTTGAGCTTTTCCTGCTCTATTTCATTTTTAGCAAGTTTCTTGTTTTCAATTGCTACCTGGATAATATTACTTACTGTTCTTAAAAAGGGTACAATATCAGGAAAATAAATATCTGTCTTTTCCGGCCACACCAAAAATATATAGGCTCTTACCTTGTTTTTGTGAGTAACAGGAATACAAATATCAAATTCGGAAAATTCCTGATCTTGCCCTTTATAATTAAAAAAGTAAACTATTGAATTCGAATGTCTTATATCGTTAGGTAAATTTTTAGTCCTAAAATCTGTGTGAACACCATATTGTAAAGCACATTGCCAATCGTGGTCCAATGCATACACTACAAATTTGTTTATTTCAAGATTAGCTTTTAAGGTAAAGTAAAAAATTTTATAAAGGGATTCTTCTGGTAGATTATTGTTAATGGCAAGCGTTATTTCTTGCAAAGAGGATAATTCTACTCCTTTATAATCAACTTTAGAATTAATTGGGAACTCTCTCACATTACCATGGGTAAGGTTTCAAAAATACGTAATTATATTTATTTAAGAATTAATATTTATTTATTAAATTGATTCATTGTCATAGCTAATCCATTTCTCGCAAAGCTTATAATACAATCCGAACATTTGGTAAGTAATTCACTCATGTTTTCTGATTCAGCTTTGTCAAAATTACTGAGTACATAGTCTACTTGTTTTCCTTTTTCAAATTCGTTCCCAACTCCAATCCTCAATCGAGTATACTTTTCAGAATTTAAAATTTCCTGGATATTTCTTAATCCATTATGGCCTCCGTGCGAACCTTGGGGACGCATTCTTATTTTCCCAAATGGTAATGCAAGGTCATCTGTAACAACTAAAAGATTTTCTAATGGAATTTTCGACTGGGATAACCAATATGAAACTGCCTTTCCGCTCAGGTTCATAAATGTATTTGGTTTAATTAAAGTAAAATTTTTGCCAGCATATTTAAATTCTGCTCTCAATCCATATCTATCAGGACTGAAATTTACCTGTTTTTGAGCAGCCAAATTATCCAATACTAAAAAACCAATATTATGCCGTGTAAATTCATACTCAGGGCCAGGATTTCCCAATCCAATAATTAAAAAGTTTGCCATTTTACTCTCTTAACAGACAAAATTACTAAACATAGAATCAGTTTTAGTATTAGCAGCTGGATTCTTTGTGATTGGCAGCCCTAGCATATAACTTTGCAATCTTTATAAGTTATTACAGCGTGCCGAAAGATTATACTCTAAAACTCAGCGGACTTGAACCGTTAATTGTAAATAAAGAATCGAACTTTATCAATATTGGAGAACGCTGCAATGTGACAGGCTCTGCTAAGTTTCTTAAACTAATTCAGCAGGAAAATTATGATGAAGCACTTCAGGTAGCCATGGAGCAGGTGAGGGGAGGGGCACAAGTCCTGGATGTGAACATGGATGAAGGAATGATTGATGGCGAAAAGGCTATGGTCAGATTTCTTAATTTAATTGCTTCAGAGCCTGAAATAGCAAGAATTCCATTAATGATTGATTCCTCGAAATGGGATATTATTGAGGCTGGTTTAAAATGTGCGCAAGGAAAATGTATAGTCAACTCCATCAGCATGAAAGTGGGCATGGAGAGATTTCTGTATGAAGCAAAAAAAGTAAAAAAATACGGAGCTGCAGTTGTGGTGATGGCATTTGATGAACTTGGTCAGGCCGATAATTATGAAAGAAGGTGTGAAATAACAAGACGTAGTTATGATATTCTTACCAAAGAAGTAGGATTTAATCCTGCTGATATAATTTTTGATCTGAACATATTTCCGGTTGGTACCGGAATGGAAGAGCATAGGAAAAATGCATTGGATTTCTTTCGAGCTACAACTTGGGTAAAAGAAAATCTGCCCGGAGCAAAAGTAAGTGGTGGGGTCAGCAATGTATCATTTTCCTTTCGTGGAAATAACAGGATGAGAGAAGCAATGCATTCTTCATTTCTATATCATGGTATAAGAGCAGGAATGGATATGGGTATTGTAAATGCTTCTATGTTAGAAGTTTATGACGACATTCCAAAAGATCTCCTTGAAAAAATAGAAGATGTTATCCTGGATAGGAAAGATGATGCTACTGAAAAGCTCCTGGAATTTGCCGAAACCTTAAAAGCAAAAGACAAAAAAGAAGTTGTCGATGAAGAGTGGAGGAAAGGAACGGTTGAATCCCGTCTTTCACATGCGCTTGTAAAAGGAATTATCGATTTTATTGATGTTGATACTGAAGAAGCAAGACAAAAATATATCCGTCCCCTAAAAGTGATTGAAGGTCCATTGATGGATGGAATGAACGTAGTGGGAGATCTTTTTGGTTCGGGTAAAATGTTTCTACCTCAAGTGGTTAAGAGTGCCAGGGTAATGAAAAAATCTGTTGCTTACCTGATGCCCTATTTGGATGAAGAGAAAAGGTTAAACATGGACCAGGCAAAAAATGCCGGTAAAATACTTTTGGCAACAGTTAAAGGGGACGTTCATGACATTGGTAAAAATATAGTTGGGGTTGTTATGGCCTGTAACAACTTTGAAATTATTGATATTGGGGTAATGGTTTCATGCGAAAAAATCCTTGAAGCGGCTGTTCGTGAAAATGTTGATGTTATAGGTTTAAGTGGTTTGATCACTCCTTCATTGGATGAAATGGTTTATGTGGCCAAAGAAATGGAAAAGCAAGGATTTAAAATTCCTCTGTTAATAGGTGGAGCCACAACTTCTAGAATACACACTGCGGTTAAAATTGATCCTTGTTATTCAGGTGCCGTTGTACACGTATTAGATGCTTCTAAATCAGTTCCAGTAGCTAGTTCTCTCCTTAGCAAAGATCAAAAAGAGGGTTTTTTCAAGAAGATTAAAAATGAATATGAAACTGCCAGAGTAGATCATGCAAATAGGAAAGAAGACAAAGAATATATTTCTTATGAGGAAGCACGCTTAAATAAGCATAAAATAGATTGGGAAAACACCACTATTCCGATTCCCAAAGTGTTGGGTTCACAATATTTTATAGAGTATTCAATAGCCGAAATAAGAGAATTTATAGACTGGACACCATTTTTTCAAACGTGGATGCTTCAGGGTAAATATCCTAAGATTTTTGAAAATGAAATAATTGGCGCTGAAGCAAAGAAATTATTTATCGACGCAAATAAAATGTTAGATGAGGTAATTGAAGGAAATCTTCTTACCTGCAAAGCTGCTGTTGGAATATTTCCAGCAAATAGTGTAAATGATGATGAGGTAGAAGTTTATTCTGATGAAAACAGAACTACAATTTTACACACATTCCAGTTTCTTCGTCAGCAAGGTAAAAAAGGAACTAATGTTGCTAACATCTCTTTATCAGATTTCATTGCACCAAAAGCGTCAGGGAAAAAGGATTACATCGGATTTTTTGCTGTAACGGCCGGAATAGGAATTGAACCCCTACTGGAAAAATATAAAAAAGACCATGATGATTACAAAGATATCATGATCAAATCTGTGGCAGACCGTTTAGCCGAAGCCTTTACTGAATTAATGCATAAAAAGGTCAGAAAGGAAATTTGGGGATATGCACAGGATGAAAGATTAGACAATGAACGTTTAATCAAAGAAGAATATATCGGAATAAGGCCAGCCCCAGGCTATCCTGCTTGTCCGGACCATACAGAAAAGCCGCCTATATTTGATTTACTAGATGTTACTAAGAATACAGACATTATCTTAACTGAAAGCAATGCGATGTATCCTGCATCATCAGTAAGTGGAATGTTCTTTGCACATCCCGAAAGTAAATATTTCGGTTTAGGTAAAATCGGAAAAGATCAGGCAGAAAATTACGCTATCCGGAAAGGAATGAACCTTGAATTAATTGAAAAATGGCTTGCTCCTAATTTGAATTATGATGTGTAAGGCTAGATAAAACTTTTCCTACTTCGCATTTTGGTCAACCTCAAATACACCAAATGTATTATGGTCAAAATCCAGGAAATAGCCCTGCCAGCACCTTCCAGGTACAGCAAACTTTGGCATAGCAACACGACCTCCATTTTTTAGAATAAGGTCAGATATAATGTCAAAACTGTCAACTTGAATTGAGCAAACAAAAGCATTTGTACCGCTACCTAAAGGCGGAATTTGAACTGGACGGTGTAAAAGGCCTCCATTTATACTGTCAGTCTCAATCCTATAGTACTCAATTGGTATTTGTTCTTCTCTGATAAATTTCCAGCCGAAAACAGCTTCATAAAATTTTATTTCCCTTTTAGGTTCAGATGATTGTATTTCAAAATATCCAATTGTATTCATATTTAATTGATATATAAGTTAGCAGTTATTACCATCTATGGAGCATGATAAGTCCTCATTAACAGGAAAGTCTTCAGGTTTTAAAGATCTGAAGGCATTCACAAACATTTCTGAAGGTTGCGCACCTGAAACTCCGTATTTATTGTTTATAATAAAATAGGGAACACCGGTAATTTGCATTTGCTGATATCCTATTATCTCTTCTTTAATGCTCTTTATTAAGTCTTTATCATGAATTACAGCGAGAGTTTTATCAGCATCCCAACCAAAATCTTTCATCAATAAAATTAGAACATTTTCGTCTGATAAATTCTGAGGTTCAACCATATAAGCTTCAAAAAGTTTGTCTGCTACCTGTTGTTGAATATTTTCTTTAGCAGCCATTTTTAAGATGGCATGTAAAGGCAGAGTGTTAATTGCTTTTACAATTTTATTGAAGTTAAATCGAATGCCTAATGATGCTCCGGTAGACTCAACTCTATTAAAAATCTGTTCAAGTCTATCTTCACTTCCAAATTTATTCAGGAAATATGTTTTGCTGTCAATTCCATCTTTTGGAATTGTTGGATCTAATTGAAATGGTTTAAACTCAACTTTAAATTCAAATTCGTTTTGCAGTTGTTTTATTGCGGCTTCCAAATGTTTCTTTCCAATGTAACACCATGGGCATGCAACATCAGAAACAACGTCTACGGAAATAACAGGGTTTAATTTTAATGTCTCCATGCTCGAAAAACAACAAAAAGGAAATATTAATTCCCTAAAATCAAAGCGATAGACAAAGAGCCTTAAAAAGCTTATTATCAGTTATAACACAACCATTTTCAAGCATCTGAAACAATTCTTCGTTTCTTGTTTTTAAATACTTTTTTGTAGAAGTAAATACTTTTAATCCTTCAGGAGGCGTAAGCATATAACTGCTTAGCATTTCGGAATTGCTGAAATCTACTTCATCATCCCCATCACTTTTAAGTCCTACAAGAACTATTTTATCTTGAAGGCACTGATAAACATGGACAAAACCTGGGGCACGTTCTTCTAAAAATTTAATATTAAAAAGAATACTTTCAAATACAACGTCACTGAAAAGATCCAGGGTTTGGTTGGCTAAATCGCTATCATTTTTTAAAATATTTTCCCACTCCTCTGCAGATATTCCATTTACAATCAAAAAGTCAATAAATTCTTTCTCAAGACCATTTAATTCGCTGATGGATAGACCTCTATATTTTGCCATACGAAGGCGAAATTAAAGATATTTCATTAATTATGAGTCAAATCGAAAATCCATTTTTAAGGGATTTTATAACAACCACGTAACTTTTACATAACAAGTCAACCTTACTTTTGTAAAAGCCAATAATTGTGCAATCTCTCCATTATAAAACTATCGTCATTTCTGACGTTCACCTTGGTTCAGCAGGCAGCAAAGCCAGGGAATTAGCAAGATTTTTAAAACAGAATACTTGCGACTTACTCATCCTCAATGGTGATATAATTGATGGTTGGCAGTTAAAAAGGAATGGGGCTTGGAAAAGAAAACATACGCGTTTTTTTCAGAGAGTTTTAAAAATGATGGATGAATACAAGACTAAAGTAATCTATACAAGAGGGAATCATGATGATTTTTTAGATCAGGTTTTGCCTCTTAAAATCGGAAGTCTTAGCATTGTTAGGGATTATATTTATGAAAGCCTGGATAAAAAATATTATGTTGTTCATGGTGATATTTTTGATAGTGTAACAAGCCAAATGAAATGGATCGCTAAACTTGGGGATATTGGATATACATTTTTGTTGTGGATTAATAAAATGTACAATAACTACAGGGTGGTGAGAGGATTACCATATTATTCCCTTTCACAAAAGGTGAAAATGAAGGTTAAGTCAGCTGTAAGTTATATTTCTGATTATGAAGAGAAATTATCCGAGCTGGCAAAAGCAAAAGGTTGTCAGGGTGTCATTTGTGGTCATATTCATCATCCTGAAATCAGAATAATCGATGGTATAGAATATCTTAATTCTGGTGATTGGGTAGAATCTTTTAGTGCCCTTGTGGAAGATTGGGACGGAACATGGTCAATTGTTTACTATCATGAATCCAGCATTGCTGATACAAAAAAAGTAGTTTCTGAAGCCTCATATGAGAATATGAAGGCAGTCTCTTAAAATAATTTGCAGTTAACTTATAATTTTTGTAATTTTAAGACTATAACTAAATAGTTTCAAAACTAATCTATAATATAATTACGTATCTGTTATTTATAGACATACACTTAAGACTTGTGTATAAGCATTCACTTATTTTCCCTATTTGTCAATGAGTTCAAAGTTAAGGTTCGTTGATCCGAACAAATCTCGCTTTTACAGTACAGTAAAACAGAGAGTTGATGAGTATTTTATAGCTAACAAAATCTCCAAAGATGCCAATCTGGCTATGTATTTTAAAGTAGCGTTTTATTTGGCAGGTACTTTGGCCTTATATCTTACAATAATCAGTGGGGTTTTAATGCCTAATTTAGGTCTAATGTTCGTTTGTTGTTTGCTTCTTGGATTTTTTGGAGCAATGATAGGGTTCAATGTTTCACATGATGCCATTCACGGATCTTTATCCTCAAATCCTAAAATTAATAAACTGGTTAGTTATTCTTTTTGCTTTATAGGAGCAAATGCCTATATGTGGAATATTTCACACAATATTGTACATCATACTTTTACAAACATTCCCGGTCATGATGAAGACATTGAAGTAGCTCCTGGCTTGGTGAGATTATCGCCAGCGGATGAGGTAAAAGGGATTCATAAGTATCAGCATTATTATGCTTTCTTATTATACGGTTTTGCAGCGCTTTCCTGGATATTCAGAAAAGACTTCAAAAAGTTTTTCCAGAAAGAAATAGGAAATTATGACAATGCTAACCATTCTAAAATGGCATATTTTGAATTGTTCTTTTTTAAATTTCTTTACTACTTCCTTGTGATTCCAGTTCCCTTAATGTTATTGGATATAACCTGGTATCAATTTTTGATAGGTTTTGTATCTTTACAATTAACGAAAGGCTTTGTGATCGGTCTTGTATTTCAGCTTGCGCATGTTGTGGAAGGCACCACTTTTCCTGAACCTAATGAGGATGGAAACATTGAAGAAGCCTGGGCTGTACATCAAATGCACACCACAGCTAATTTTTCCAGAACTAGCTGGCTGGCTACATTTATTTGTGGCGGCTTAAATATGCAAATAGAGCATCATTTATTCCCAAGAGTATGTCACATTCATTATCCTCAGATTTCTGAAATTGTGAAATCTACCGCTCATGAGTTTGGAGTTCCCTATATTGAAAACAAAACCTTTTTGTCAGCCTTGGCATCTCATTACAGAACTCTGCGCTACTTCGGGAAATATGCCCTGGAAGAGAAATATAATAACAATGTTACTTCTATGGTAGCTTAAATTTCAATATATACCTCAAGGATTTTAATCTCGCCAACTGGGATTATTGAAAGATTTTTAACAGAGAAGGGGATAAGGTAACTGTCCCCTTTTTTTATTTCAAACTTTCCTTCTTCAGTTGAAATTATTCCTGTTCCTTCAAAGCATATTAATATTACGAACGATTTTTTATCGGTATAATCTTTGAAAGTGGATTTATCTAAAACCAATAAATTAGTCGTGAAATATTGACATTTAGCCAATCTTGTTTCATCGTTTTTTCGAACTGAATAATTAATTTTGTATTGAGGGTAAAATTTATAATCTAACGCTTCAACAGATTCTTCAGTATGCAATTCACGCTTTTGACCTTTATCATCCAGCCTGTCAAAGTCATAAATTCTGTATGTAACATCGGAAGTTTGCTGTATTTCTGCTAAAAGCAGCCCTTTACCGATTGTATGAACTCTTCCTGCAGGAATAAAGTAGCAATCTCCAACAGAAACAATCTCTCTATTTAAGATTTCCATCAATTTTCCATTCTCAAGGCTTGCCTGGTATTCTTCAGGATTAGTATTTTTATTGAATCCAACAATAAGGGAGGAACCAGGATCTGCCTGAAAAATATACCACATTTCAGTTTTGCCAAACGAATTGTGCCTGGCTTTCCCTAGGACGTCATCAGGATGTACTTGTATAGATAAGTCTTCGTTAGCATCAATAAACTTAATTAGGAGTGGAAATTCCTTTCCAAATTTTCCATAGATGTCTGGTCCTAATAGATCACCTTTGAATTGATCAATTAAATCGGTGAGGGTTTTGTTTTTTAGATCCCCATATTCAACTACTGAAACATTTCCTGCGACACCGGAAATTTCCCAGGTTTCTCCGCAATTTGGTAGTGGAGAATAATCCTTATTTAAAATAGAGTTGATTTTATTCCCACCCCAGATTTTATCTTTAAATATTGTTTTGAATTTTAATGGGTAAAGCATCTTCTAATCGATAAGTCCAAGCAAATCTCGAATTTTTTAGAAACAAAAGAAACAAAACCAATACAACATTAATTTTTATTTATAATTATTTTCTGTACAAAAATTTGATTCCCAGATTCGATTCTCACAATATAGAATCCCTGGTTTAAACCTTGCACTGATACATCAAATGCATTAAGACCAAAATTGATATTTATCTTCTGTTTATAATATTCTAATCCAGCCAAATCTACAATGCTCAAAATACCATTAGAATTATTTTCTGATGTAAGGTCTATTTTCATTTTGTCCTGAACTGGAACAGGATAGATATTAATGGCCGCACTATTATTTACTTTAGAAGATGCCAGACCATTTAATGTTAAAGGCTTGTTGAATATTTTATAAAATTCCAGGGCACCTGTAATGTAAACTGCGGGAGCATTCCAATTGATTGCTACTTCTGTTTTTGTGTAACATTTTTGTAAATCAGTAAAGCTCTTTGCAAGATATGTAGTGTTATTAGGGCAACCATCACCAGTTGATCCTGATGGTCCTCCCACAACCCAGCCTGGTAATGGATCAGCTATTCCGTCTGCAGCGGAAATCCTATGGTGAATGTTCATGACTTTTTTGCTGCCAAAACCAGTAACAAATGAGTATCCAGTAGCATTTCTTCCCAATAAATAATCTATTTGGGATAAGACAGCTTTGGCATAATCTACGTTCTTTTTAACAAAATAGGCATTTAATAAAATCATTCCTTCATTTGCAGCCTGTGAACTACTTCCCCATGTAAAGTCAGAATTGCCATTCACACCCATTACCATTTTGTAAGGTGATGTATTAGTCTGATAGTTTTTAAATTTATCTGCGAGGGTTATTAATTTGTTTATGGCATTTGTACTGTCAGCAAAACCTTTAGCTGTTAAGTTTTTCCTATTAAAAACCAAAGAGAACAAACCTAATGTCCTCACATTAGACCAATTAGGAATTCCATAGCTTTGCGCATTGTTAAATTTGTAATAAGAATCATCTTTAGTGGCTATATACAATTCATTACCAGCCCATTCTAGTTCATCTGTAACATTTCCATCACCATACCCACCAGTTACAACTGCCGGATACCCATTTTGGGCAGGAGGATTAGTGAAATAAATTGCAGGGTTTGCCAATCCCCAGGCATAAGCTTTTTTTGCGGCATCAAGACAAGAATTTGCATAAGCCAAATCGAAAACTTTATATAATCTGTATGCTACTGCCATTACTGCTGCAAAATCACATGCTGAACTTGTCGATTTTTGAACTACATACCTACTTTCGATGGCATCAGCCGGCATTACAAAAGGATCAAAATCAGCATTTGTCTTTTTATTATAAATTCCTCCATCATTTGGGTCCTGCATTGTCAACATCCAATCAAGGTTCCATTTTATTTCATCTAAGATATCAGGAAGAATATTATTACTTTCTGGAATATTTAAATTTAAAGTATCATAGTATTCTTTAAAATGCTCATAAGATGCAAGAAGAGAGTACGTACTTATGCCTGAGTTTACTATATAGCTGTTATAGTCGCCCGCATCGTACCAACCTTTTGGACTAGAGATAATAGTTCCAGCGGGTCTTTTGACTGAAGCTGCTGCAGCATGTACAAATATTTCATTATCTGGATGGCCTTCTGCCCGTGCATAAACACCAGCATATTTAGCATCCAGAGCAGTAGAACTTCTGTTATAATAGAATGCTTTAATAACTGCTTTATTCAGCGGTACAAAAATATTTTCTTTGATTTCAAAAGGCTGAGAATATCCTAATCCATCTACAACCAATATGTAATTTCCAGGGATGTTGAAATTTGAAAAATCAGCGGTTTTAACACTCTCACCGGATTGATCCCAAAGTACTGATGGACTTAAGGTTCCAGAGGAAAATTCAGTAACCTGGTCTAAAGATTTAATTTTAAATGTACTTGCTGTTGAGTTTACAATAGCTGCAATTTTTGGCCCAAAAGTGTAAAATCCAATTTGATTGATTCTAATATCCGTGTTGGGTTGAGCTATTACTGTTATTAAACTGGATATGATTAAAGTGATCCTTAATGTGATATTCATTTTGCTATTAATTAGATATAACAAATCTAACAATTTTTATTACTAAAGAATGTTTAAAATTTTTGGATATTTTAAGTTTGCTATTTCAGGTTGTGATTTTTCGAGGGCAAATCAATTTTTAATTGTATATTTGCTATTATTTAAACCAAGGCATAATATTTTACGTTTGTATAAATTATAACCTGAAATTGATTTGAAAATAATTTTCCACATATTCTTTCTTATCGTTGCATTGAGAGGCTACTGCCAACCCCCTGTGGATAATACTTCTCAGGTGAATGGTTTAGAATCTATAGCCTCTGTTGAAAGTAGTTTGAAGATATACCCTAATCCTGCGAAAAATATTTTGACGATTAATATGCGTTTGCCTTCTGTAACAAGTGCAAAAGTATCTTTGCATGATATGCTTGGAAATGAGGTGGAAGTTTTCGCAGAAAATGTTAGTGGTGTATTTGAAAAAACATTCGATATCCACACTGTAAGGACTGGTATATATTTTATCAGGATTAACTATGAAAATGGACAGAGTACTATTGTTCGTAAAATTATAGTGCAGTAATATACTTTTTGATCCACTGATTTCTGACTCCTTGAAATTGGTTTTTTCCTTCTTTTATCAATAATATTGCATTCAGAACCTATCTTTTTAAGATTTAGCATTATCCTATGGCCGAAGTTAAAGAAGTGGCAAAAGCCAATACAGATCAATATAAGAAATTTGGAAAAGAGCAATACATGTTTTGGTATGAAAACATGCAATTGATTCGGAAATTCGAAGAAAAAGCTGGTCAATTATATGGGCAACAAAAAATCAAAGGTTTTTGCCATTTGTATATTGGACAGGAAGCCTGTGCCTCTGGAGCAGTTTCTGCTCTTAGGAAAGGTGATAAGTATATAACTACATATCGCGACCATGGTGCTCCTTTAGCATTAGGCACAAGTCCAAATGCTATCATGGCAGAATTATATGGCAAAGCGACAGGTTGCTCAAAAGGCAAAGGTGGATCAATGCACATTTTTGATAAAGAAAATGGTTTTGCTGGTGGACATGGAATTGTTGGAGGTCAAATACCTCTAGGCGCAGGTCTTGCATTTGCAGAAATGTATAACAAAACAGGTAATCTTTGTGTAACATACATGGGAGATGGAGCTGTACGTCAGGGAGCCCTTCATGAAACCTTTAACATGGCCATGATGTGGAAAATACCTGTAATCTTTGTCATAGAGAACAATGGATATGCGATGGGGACATCTGTGAAAAGAACCTCAAATGTTACAGAACTTTATACAATTGGTGAGTCGTATGATATGCCCGCTTATGCTGTTGATGCTATGAGGGTAGAAGAAGTTCATATAGCTATTGCACGTGCAGCAGAAAGAGCCAGAAAGGGCGAGGGGCCAACCTTACTTGAATTTAAAACTTATCGGTATAAAGGACATTCAATGTCTGACCCTGCTAAATACAGAACAAAAGAAGAATTAGAATCTTACAAATTACAAGATCCTATAGAACAGGTTAGAACTGTAATTTTAAAAAACAAATATGCTTCTGAAGCTGATTTGGAATCTATTGATAATAAAATTAAAGTTGCTGTAGAGGAATCAGTAAAATTTGCTGAAGAATCTCCTTTTCCAGATCCTTCTGAAGCATACAAAGATGTTTATGTTCAAACAGACTATCCTTTTAATATTGATTAGTTAATAGTTATAAATTAAATGTCACATTAGGCAGCTTCACAGCTGCCTAATTTTTTTGTGTTCAATATTGATATACATGGAAATAAAAGAGCCTCTGGATCTCCAGAGGCTCTTTTATGATGTTTTTGTGAAGAATGTTTAAATAGACTCTCCGTGCTGACTTATGTCTAGGCCCAATGCTTCTTCTTCTTCGGATACTCGAAGTGGAGAAATTAAGTCTGTAATTTTTAATAATACTAAAGATCCGCCAAATGCAAATGCGGAAACAATCAATAGTGCTTTCATATGCACAATGAAAAGTGCTGTTTCACCATAGAATAAACCATTTCCTGTAGTGTTAGCTGCGTTAACAGATTGATGAGCAAAAACCCCAGTTAAAATCATCCCGACTATTCCACCTACACCGTGACAAGGGAATACATCCAAGGTGTCATCTAATGTTGTTTTCGCTCTCCAGTCAACAACTATATTACTAACTAAACTTGCGATAACACCTATAACAATTGAATGTGAAATAGTAACAAATCCTGCTGCCGGGGTGATTGCAACCAATCCAACAACTGCACCAATACAGGCTCCTAATGCAGATGGCTTTTTTCCTTTAATACTATCAAAAAATACCCACGCTAAGGCTGCTGCTGCCGAAGCAGTGTTTGTTGTAGCGAATGCAGATACCGCTAATCCATTTGCACCAAGTGCTGAACCGGCATTAAATCCAAACCAACCAAACCAGAGAAGACCTGTACCTAAAAGTACAAAAGGAATGTTTGCTGGTTTATGGTCCACATTTGATCTTCCTTTCAAATAAAAGACAGATGCTAAAGCCGCCCAACCTGCTGACATATGCACAACTGTTCCACCGGCAAAGTCAAGAACTCCCATTTTAAAAAGGAATCCCTCAGGATGCCATGTCCAATGGGCTAATGGAGCATAGATAAATAAACTGAACAAACAGATAAATAAAATATAAGAAGTAAACCTGATCCTTTCCGCAAAAGCACCTGTAATTAAAGCTGGAGTTATAATGGCAAATTTTAGTTGATAAAAGGCAAAGAGCAATAATGGGATAGTAGGTGCTAATGACCAAGGTGCTCCTTCCAGAACTCCTTTAAACATGAAAAATGTTGTTGGATCTCCAATAAACCCACCTTGACTTGAACCAAATGCAAGACTAAAACCTATCACGATCCACAAAACGCTTATTACAGCCATTGATATAACACTTTGTAACATAGTAGATACTATGTTTTTTGCATTCACCATTCCGCCATAGAAATATGCAAGCCCAGGAGTCATTAATAAAACAAGTGCAGCTGCTGTAATTATCCAGGCAGTATCACCAGTATTAATGTTTTTAAGGTTTTCTGCCATCACAGTTGGATTTGGCAGATTAGGAAAAAATAAGGCAATAAGGGAAACACTAATCAATACAATAAACGGTACTATTGATAGTTTTTTTTGCATAATTTGTTATTTAGGTTATTTTTGAAAGGTTAACGGCTCCAAAAGTAACAAAATCTTTTGAAAGCCGTGCGAAAATACCTCAAACTGAAAAAAAAGTATATAGTTTTAAGTTACTTGCCTAAAAATGCATCCATTCCAGGTAATTTCTTCCCTGGGTTATTATTCATCATCTTCATCATTTTGCGCATATCCTCAAATTGCTTCATCAAATTATTAACCTGTTGAAGGTTGGTACCACTTCCGTCTGCAATGCGTTTTTTTCTTGGTCCGTTTATGAGGTCAGGATTTGCCCTTTCTTTTGGTGTCATTGATAAGATAATTGCTTCTATAGGGCGAAAAGCATTTTCATCTACTTCAACCTTATCCATCATTTTTCCCATACCAGGAATCATTCCCATAATGTCTTTTATATTGCCCATTTTCTTAATCTGCTGTAACTGAATAAGAAAATCATTGAAATCAAACTGGTTCTTTCTTAATTTAAGATTTAATCTTTTGGCTTCATCTTCATCAAATGCTTGTTGTGCCCTTTCTACTAAAGAGACAACATCTCCCATACCCAATATTCTTTGGGCCATCCTGTCAGGATAGAAAAAGTCTATCGCTTCCATTTTTTCGCCGGTACCGATAAACTTAATCGGTTTTTCAACAACGGCTTTAATAGAAAGGGCAGCACCACCTCTTGAATCCCCGTCTAATTTCGTAAGTACAACCCCATCAAAATTCAGACGTTCATTAAATGTTTTTGCAGTATTTACTGCATCTTGTCCAGTCATAGAATCAACTACAAACAAGGTTTCTGATGGATTCAAAGCTGTTTTAATAGCAAAGATTTCGTTCATCATGACCTCGTCTACTGCTAACCTTCCTGCAGTATCGACAATTACGATTTTTTTATTATTCTTTTTAGCAAATTCAAGAGCATTTTGTGCTATTTGAAGAGCGTTTTTGTTATCTGGTTCTGCATAAACATCAACTTCGATTTGTTGTCCAAGTACTTGAAGTTGGGTAATGGCAGCCGGCCTGTAAATATCACATGCAACTAGTAATACATTTTTACCAGTTTTTTTCAACATAAAAGCAAGCTTACCTGCAAAAGTGGTTTTGCCTGAACCTTGCAATCCAGAAAGTAAGATTATTGCTGGGTCACCTTTTATATTTATTTCTTGTTTTGATCCACCCATTAAAAGAGTGAGTTCATCATTCACAATTTTTGTAAGCAATTGTCCAGGAGATATAGAAGTAAGAACTTCTTTTCCCATTGCTCTTTCTTTAATGACATC
>JACMRH010000183.1 GCA_014376535.1 Cytophagales bacterium
GAGCTTCGGGGTACACGGGCAACGACCTCGCCGGCAAGATTTCGCTAACTTAAACAGCTTCTTAACGATTGACTACGTGCCTGGCCCAAATTAAACAGCCACTGCACATGATGGAACTGCTTGCTTGTGAACATAAACGCTTGAAAATTGCCGCTTAAAGCTTGTGGCTCGTTACTTACAACCCACTGGCAACTAAATTTACCGCCATGCGCGAAGATTTTCTCCATTACGTCTGGCAGCATCAGTATTTTGCGAAAGCTGAGCTGCGCACTACCGATGGCCAGGAAGTTCAGGTGCTGCGGCCCGGCCAGCGCAACGGCGACGCCGGCCCCGATTTTTTGAACGCGCGCGTGCGCCTGGGCGAAGTGGAGTGGAACGGCGCCGTGGAAATTCATCTGCGGGCCTCGGATTGGGCTCGGCACAACCACCAGGTCGACCCCAAATACGACCAAGTGGTGCTGCACGTGGTGGGCGAGCACGACACCGAGGTGGCTCGCACCAACGGCAGCCTTATTCCGGCACTGGCCCTGCTGGGCCGGGTCGCGCCCGAATTATTGGCCCGCTACCACGCCTTGGTTGAGGCGCCTGCTGCGGCCCCGCTGCCTTGTGCGCCGCTGCTGGGGCTGGTGCCACAGGTTACCAAAACCGTGATGACCGAACGGGCCCTTTTAGAGCGCGTGGAACGCAAAGCCGATGTGGTGTTGGCGCTGCATCAGCACCTGGCCCAAGATTGGGAAGCAACGGCTTACCACGCGCTGCTGGCGGCTTTCGGCTTTCAGAAGAACAGCGAACCGCTGGCGCGTTTGGCCAAGGCCCTGCCGCTCGAGGTGCTGCGCCGCCACCGCCACGACCAGCGTCAGCTTGAAGCGCTGCTGTTCGGTCAGGCCGGATTCCTGGTAGAAAACGAAGAAACTGCGGACGACGAGTACATCCGGGATTTGCGCCAAGAACACGACTTTCTGCGCCACAAGTATGACTTGAGGGCCGGGCAGCTGGCGGTGCACGAATGGAACTACCTGCGCCTGCGACCTGCCAATTTCCCCTGCGTGCGGCTGGGACAACTGGCGGGCTTGCTGCACGCCCGGCCCGCGTTGTTCGACGCGCTGCTTACCGCTGGTAGCGTGCGGGCGCTAACCGAGTTTTTTCAGGCGCCGGTGCCGGCGTACTGGCGCACGCATTTCCGGCCCGGGCGCCCCGGCAAAGTGCCGGCCCTGGGCAAAAGCAGCACCGACCTGCTGGTGACCAACGTGGTGGTGCCGTTGCGCGTAGCCTACGCGCGCCACGTGGGCCAGCCGGAGGTTGTGGAAACCAGCGTGGCCCTGCTTAGCGAGCTGCCGGCTGAGCACAACCAGTACACCGACGTGTACGCCGCGCTGGGTTTTACCCACCAAAGCGCCGCCGACTCGCAGGGGTTGCTGGCTTTGCATCAAAACTACTGCCAACCGCGCCGCTGCCTGCACTGCGCCATTGGCAGCCGTTTGGTCCAACAACCCCGCGCCAGCCGGTGAAGGTGGCCCTCGCGCTGCTGTTGAACGGGGCCTTGCTGGCCGTGTTGCTGCCGTGGCTGCGCCGACAGTGGCGCGCAGCCGGCATGGCAGGCCGCGTGGCCTTGCTAGTCGGATTGGGAGGGCGTTTGTTGGTGGGCGGCGTTCGGGGCTGGCGCCCCGTGCACGACGCGGGCTACATGAGCCACTACGGCCATTTGCTAACCGCGCAAGCGTGGGTCCATCCGGCCGACGCCTGGCGCACGCTGTGGGGCAACGAGCTGCATTTTGCGGGCCAGAGTCTGGTGTTTCACGGTATGTCGAACACCTTTTTCCTCGTCAAGGTCCTGGCGTTTCTCAACCTGGCTTCGCTGGATGAAAACTGGTTAAATGCGCTTTATTTAGCGGTTTTCAGCTTTGTGGGGTGTTGGTGTTTGGCCCAGTCGTTGCGCCGCGCCTTTCCTCATACGCCGAGCGCGGCCGTAATAGTGGCTTTTGTGGCTTGGCCATCGGTGGTGCTTTGGGCCACGGGCATCAGCAAAGAGGCCGTTCTGCTTGGCAGTGGGGCAGGGCTGTTGGCTATCTTCATCGAGTTTTTTTACTGGGTGCCTACACTCGGAACAACCCGAAATGTGCGCTGGTGGCTTGTGATGTCGGGCGTATTACTGGCCCTGCTTCACTTCAACATTCGCTATTTCTTTGCGTTGCCGTTACTCGGGGTGCTGGTCGGGTTGGGGTTTGTGCGGTTGCTGCAGCAAATGGGCTTGGCGCAAAGGCGGTGGGCGCAGCTGTGGGCGTTTGGCGCGGTGCTGAGCGCAGGTGTGTGGCTGGGCACGGCGCTGGGTCCTGCTTTCGGGCTGAATAAGCTCACCAACCAAGTGGTGCGCGTCTACGACCACCACGTCGGCACTTCCGCCGATAAGCCTCATTTTGCTTATCCTGATTTGCAGCCCACGGGGAAAAGCCTGTTGCGCCACGCGCCCCTCGCCGCGGCCAATGCCCTCACCCGGCCGTGGCTGGGCGAATCTCGTCAACTGCTCTACCTCGCTGCTGGCTTCGAAAACCTCGTGCTGCTGGCCTTGTCGAGCCTGGCAATTTGGGCAATTTGGCGTGGCCGCGCCGGAAAGCTGCCCTTTGGGTTGGTGCTGGCGCTGGGCGTGCATTGCCTGGCCCTGGCCGTGCTGCTGGGGCTCACCACTCCCAACCTGGGCTCGCTGCACCGCTACCGCACCGGGCTGCTGCCGTACCTGCTGCTGCTGCTGCTGCAAAACGACTACGCGGCTGCCGGTCTCCGGCGTTTGGGCTTGGGCGATGCGTCGGGTGGCACCCCGCATCCGTAGGGCTGATGGGAAAGGCTAGCCCCCGTGCGCCTTACCTTTGTGTTTTCGGTATCGGGGCGCTTATTCGCGTCCGGAGCCGATACACAGCTCCCAACTCATGGAAAATCCTGTCATCATCCTCGGCGCCCAGACCATTGGCATCGCCGTGCTGGATGCCTTTCTCTCCAACGACATCGTGGTGTACTGCTTGCTCGACGACGACGCCAAGCTGCAAGGCACCGAGCTGCTCGACGTGCCCGTGATGGGCAACACCGACGACGGCGAGCTGCTGAAGCTGCTGGGCAAAAAATGCGAAGTCTTTGTGGCCACCGACGACACCGCCAGCCGCCGCAGCCTCACGAGTATGCTGCGCTCCGAATACGAAGCGGTGCCGGTGAATGCCATTCATCAGCGTGCCAGCGTATCGGCCCACGCCACGCTGGGCCACGGCAACTACATTGGCCCCAACGCGGTGGTGGTGGCTACGGCCGTGCTCGGCGACGGCTGCCTCGTGGGCCCCAACGTGGTGGTCGAAGCCCGCGCTTCGGTGGGAAGCTTTGCGCAGCTGGGTAGTGGCGCCTTGCTTGGGGCCGACGTGCAAGTAGGCGAGCTGGCCTTTGTGGGGGCCGGGGCCGTGGTGGTAGCGGGTGTCAAAATCGGCGACAAAGCCCGCATCGGAGCTGGCTCAGTGGTGGTGGCCGACGTGCCCGCGGGCCATACCGTGTTCGGCAATCCAGCGGTGAGGGTTTAGTTATGAGTTATGAATTATGAATTATGAATTATGAATTATGAATTATGAATTATGAATTATGAATTATCTGACCTTGCAGGTCAGATAACTCATCAAAGTGTAAACCTGCAGCAGTCTAAATACTAAATACTCAGTACTAAGTACTATTTAGCGCATTGCCTTAAATTAGCTTCAGGATTTGCCGGGTCGAATGTGTAGTTATCAAGCTTTATTATGAAAGGCTTATTATCATCGTCTGGTATTGGCACTTTCATTTCCTTTGCCACTTCAGCATATAAGTCACTCATTACCAGTTTGTCTGTTATTTCCTTGTATTTAGGAGACGCTGCTATATAGTTAAACCTTTTGTACATTGCCATTGCAAATACACCATGTGATTTCCTGGGCATGTTTACAAGCCCATTGTTGTAAAACAACATATAATCGTCTTTATATTTCTGTGCTCCAAGCTCGCAACCTAAGTCATAAGAACCAGCTAACCTTGCCTCAATAACAGCTAAAGGAGCATTGACATAGTATGGTTTAGTTAACCATGCTGCCGCTTTTTTTCTGTTTCCTGGTGCATCTAACCACTGGCAAGCTTCCATTATTGCTTTCATTACCAATTTTAAATCTCCTCTTCTACCAGTTGCAAAAGCCTTATTGGCCACTAAAGCTTTTTCTGGATGATGTTTCCAGATATCTTGTGTACTAACATGTGTGAAACCGATATTTTGAGCTGCGGCCACTCCTCCCCAAGGTTCCCCTACACAAAACCCTTCCATATTATCAACCCTCATGTTTGCAACCATTTGAGGTGGCGGTATTGTGATGATACCTACATTTTTTTGCTGAACCCCTGTTGCTGCCAACCAATAACGTAACCATATATCATGTGTACCACCTGGAAAAGTCATGGCAAAAGTCACATCTTTCTTTCTTTGTTGAACTTCCGCAACAGCAGCAGGCACTTTTTTGTATTCTTTGAAACCCACTAAACCGCAGAACTCTTTAGAAAGCGTAATTGCTTGACCATTATTGTTCAACATCATGGCAATCATCATTTCCGAACCTGCTTTTCCACCAACACCAGTATAAACTGAATAAGGCATAGAATAAAGACAATGTGCTCCTTGTAATTCTCCAATTAAGACTTTATCCCTAATATTAGCCCAGGAAGTTTCTTTTGATAATTCAACATCTAAACCATATTTGGCAAAAATTCCCATTTCTTTCGCCACTATTAAGGGCGCACAATCTGTAAGAGGAATGAAACCCAATTTGATCTTTTCGGCTTGTGGCTTATAGGAACTTGCTGAAAACATGACCAATACAAGGCTCATGATAGCCCAGGGCCTTGAAAATATAACAGATATCAATTTTTTATTTTTCATATTAATTAAGAATTATAGCTTTTAAAGGATAATTATTTATTTAGAATCTGGTGTTGAAGGTGGGTTAGTAGCAGGAGCAGTAGTTCCTTCAGCAGGTACTGCTTCTTTTGCAGTTTTCATTTCATCAATTTGATCCTGAAGTTCTTTAACTTTTATAGAAAGTTGATCAGTATTCATTGTAGTGGGGTTGATTGCTACAGGCGCTGTAAATAGAAAATCGGGCCTGATAGTAATCATTGCATATGCCCAATCACCCTCTCTGCGTAAATTTGGATTTATTACCGTTTTTGAGTTTTTATCCTTTATGGTTTGACCTTTTGTAAGGGCAGTACTTTCTGTTGCCCCAAAATACTTAGAGTAACCTAATTCAAGGTTTACAAACTTATTTACATTGTAATTAAGGACTACATCAATTTCATTACCCAGGTCTTTAGTAAAATCACTTGAATAATCGTCCTTTAAAGGCATATCTGACATAAAATTGTGATAATCAACAGTTATAAAATATCTATTTGCTGTATACCTAGCCCTGATCTGGCTATTGATTAAACCTCCGATAGGCCCCCCCGTACCAGCATAATAGTAATCCATGTATCCCCACCATCTGTGTGGGGTTCCATATAAAGGGTCAAACCTGTTATCTGTACCCGATCCATTTGGACTATTTAAATTGTTGCCAGACAAATAATCAATTGCAGGGCCTACCTGGAACTTTCCTTTTTGATACATAACAGATAAATTGGCCATATAAGCTTCCAGATTTGCACCAGCTTTATTATTGCCTCTTTGAATAAACCCTCCACCAGCTATAGTTAATTTTCCCCCGCTCGATGCATTTCCTAATTGTGTTGAAAAATTCCCTCCCATTGTCCAGCGGGAATTATAATTTCTGTCATCGTTGTAGAAGTTAGTATCGGCAGCAGCAATTTTTGTTGTGGCATTTACAGCACCTTTTAAAACTGTATATTTTGCAAAATCATCTTTGAATACTAATCCTGAAATTTTTGTTTGCCCCCACTTCCTAGAAGCGTACATATACTGCATCATCTTGTACATTTGACCAATTGCATTGGTCCCAGGCACGGAGGATAGGGTTGCATTTACAGGAACTTTAAAAGAATTTCCTGTACTGGCTGGTATACCATTATTTTGCGGATTATAAAATATTCCTCTTGCACCAAAAGCGTCAGTATTTTGATTAAAAGCGGCTCCCAAATCAACCTGATACCCTCTATGTAAAAACTTAAGGACAGCTGCATCGTGCCTTCTACCTTGCTGTAACCAATCCAGGTTTCCCAGTAATCTAACATCGTCATAGACGATCTCCTGGCGTCCTACTTTCAAACTTAAATTGTCAACCTTTAACCAGCAATTAGTATCAGAAGCAGTTGCAATGGTGAAATCACCCCAAGCTTCATGCAGAAATAAGCGACTACCATCATTGTTGCTTATAGTAGAAGCGTCTTGACCCCAAACCCTTACATCCCTTAATTGCACCTGAAAATCCAGTTTTGTCCATTTGTAACCATATAATAAATTGGATCTTTGTGAAACAAACATAGCGGGATCAGAATTTGGACCCACTGTTGGTAAATTTCCAGTTCCATCTCTATATTCAGCCCTGGGCCTTACTGTACCTATAATCCTTTGTTGCCCGAAGGTGGTTAGGGCCGATCCGGAAATACCAACTATCAGGATTGCCCGTTTAAAAAAAATGTAGGATTTTATCATATTTAATTAAGGTTAGGTTTTTCAAACAGTAATTGTCACATTTTAAGTTAAATATCAAAGTCGAAAACAACTATACATACTAATTAACTTAAATTCCGATTCAAAATTAAACATTAAAATTATAATAGAGTATAAATACTCAATAAATAATTTTTGGTTGAGTAATAATCTTTAAATACCTAAATTTTGAATTTGAATAATTCTATTTTGAGGAGCGATAATTCACTAAAACCTAAGAAAATTTATAAACTATTATTAATAACTATTTAATAACTAATAGATTAGTATATTAGAATTGGTTTTCTAATAAATATTGCGTCTTGTCATGAAAAAGTACATTTTAATTATTTCATATATTTTTTTCTCTCTTCATTTGGCTGGACAGCAAAAAGCCCTTTCTTCTACTACATTAATAAGAAGGTATAAGCATGTTGCTGAAAAAAGTTTTAAATCTGGAAACTATTCAAAATCAATCATCTATCATCAAAAACTAGATAGTCTAATACCTGATAATCCTGACATACTTTATAATATTGGAGTATGCTATCTAAACTCCAATTTTAAACATAAAGCCCTCAATTATTTCCTTTCAGCTCAAAAACTAGAAGTTCAGAATTCCTCATTGAGCTATAACCTGGGCAAAGCATACCACCACAACCATAAGTTTGATGAGGCTAAAAAGTCTTTTGAAAAATCATTGGTTGACATGAAAGAGGATACTGCTTATGATAAAATGATGGTTCCTGATATTAAAAGAAGAATGGAAATTTGTGAATTGGCAAAAACAATAGTGGCTGATTCTATCCCTGTAGAAATAGAAAATATTGGTGACCATATAAATACTGAAAATGATGAATATGTCCCCATTGTTTCTGCTGATCAACAAGTAATGTATTTTACGAGCAGGCGCAAAACTGAACATAACCATCGCATGGCATTTGATGGAAGATTTTATGAAGACATTTATTTTACCCAAAAAGATAGTGTGGGAAACTGGGGACCAGCCATTGATGCTGGATATCCAATTAACGGAGCTGAACATGACGCTTGTATTGGTATTACCGCCGATGCACAAACACTGTTTCTTTACAGAATGAAATCAACTGAACAATTTAAAGGCAATATTTTATCAAGTAAATTAAAAGGAGACCAATGGGGCAAACCTGTAAAACTTGGCTCTCATATTAATACTAAAAGAGGCTGGGAATCAAGCATTTCAATATCCGAAGACAATCACAGGCTGTATTTTTCCAGTGACAGGCCAGGTGGCCAAGGTGGATTGGATGTATGGTACTGTGAATTATTGCCTACTAAAGAATGGGGCGAGCCTCAAAACGCCGGCCCTTCAATTAATACAGAATATGATGAAGACTGTCCATTTATCCATTTTGATGATAAAACATTGTTTTTTAGTTCTACAGGACATCATACAATGGGTGGATACGATGTATTTTCTACGGTATTAAATACCGACAGTAACACCTGGTCTAAACCAAGAAATATCGGATATCCAATTAATTCAACTGACGATGACATGTATTTTGTTTATTCAGCCGACGGATCAAAAGGATATATGTCCACATCATTGCGGGCTGATGGATTAGGAGAAAGAGATATTTACGTGGTGAACAGGCCAAACCATTCTAAGAAAATGATAGTCTTGAAAGGCAATGTTATTGACGAAGAAAACAATCTCCCAGTTGAAGCAACCATTACTATTACTGATCTGCAAAAAAATGAGGTTGTTGGAGTTTATTCAAGCAATTCTAAAACTGGTAAATATGTTCTGGCTCTGGATTACGGTAAAAATTATTCTATTCAATTTGAAGCAGATAATTTTATTTTTCATTCTGAAAACGTAAACATAAATAGTCCTGAAGTAATTTTTGCGGAGGACAAATCTTTTAAAATGCAACATATTAAACCAGGTAACAGCTTGGTTTTAAACAATATATTTTTTGATTTAAATAAATATGATCTAAAAAACGAATCTCTTCCAGAACTTGATAAGCTTCTTGATTTCATGAAAAAACATCCTCATGTTCATATTGAAGTTTCCGGCCATACCGATAGTGCTGGTAAAGATTCTTATAATATAAAACTGTCTAAAAAGAGGGCAAAATCTGTCAGGGATTACTTGATAGCCAGAGACATACCTAAGAAAAATTTCAGGATAAAAGGCTTTGGGGAATCAAAGCCAGTTGCATCTAATGCGACTGAAGAAGGTAGAAAGTTGAATAGAAGAACAGAATGTTTAATCTATGACATGGACGCTCTTCCAAAAGAACAGCAAGACTATTTATCAAGATTGGATACTGCTAATGACGATGCATTAGTTCTGGAAGAAATCTTAGATGAAAAGAAATTAGGTGCTAAACTTCGTCCTCAGGTGCATTTCTTATATAACAATGGTGTTTATATCACTGAATATTCTAAAAAACAAATGGAAAAGGTTTGTGAAGCACTGAAAAGAGTGCCAAATATGAAATTGGAAATTCATGGTTCCACAGATCTGGTTGGAAACGAATACAACAATAAAAATCTTTACGAAAAAAGGGTCCACACCGTACTGCACTATTTTTTAGATAAAGGGTTTCAGGAAGATCGGTTTATTATAAAACCTTACACAAGTTTGCCTGACCCAAAATTATCTGATCTGAACTCTGGAAATGTTGAGAAACGAAAAGTGCACTTTGTACTGACAGCTTTTTAGGATATTGTCTATGGCATGGTAATTTTTTTAACACACTTGTTAAAGCATTACATTAAAATTTAAAAGCCATGGAACAAAATAACTATGATAACTCTAAAACACAGACCGTTTCTACAGACAAAGGTCTGGTAGGAGTCTTTGATAACAGAACTACAGCCGAAACTGCCTTTGAACTAATCCATAATAGAGGATACGATAAGTCTGACATTAACCTAATCATGTCACACGAGGCTAGAGAGTTGTACTTTAGCAACAAAAGCTTTGAAGGGGATCCTGTTTTTACAGAAAAAGATATGATCAGGGAAACAGAGCCTCAAAAAGTGACGAATGTAGTATTGAAAGATGCAGCAATTGGTGCAGGTATTGGTGTTACGATTGGTGCTGTGTTAGGAGCAATTGCCGCTATCGGAACTAGTATAGTTATTCCCGGAGCAGGGTTGATTATAGCAGGGCCTTTGGCCTCAGGATTTATTTCTGCCGCAGGATTAGGAATTGGTGGTGGTATGATAGGAAGTATCTTTGGTTTTGAAGTGCCTGACACACATACCACAATAGAGGAAGAAATTCAAAAGAACAAAATATTGATAGGCATACATCCAAAATCACCAGAGGATTCTGATTTTATTATCAAGGAGTGGAATAACCTCGCAGGAGCGAGGGTTGTTACTGAATAATATGTTAATAAATTTTAGAACTAAAAAATGGGTAGCTAGAAAAAGCTACCCATTTTTTATATAGCATATCTTCTCACAACTATCTCTTTTTGTAAAATTCAATCATACTGTTTCCCAGGCACTTTCCCAGGCCAACATCTCTTCTGCAAAAACGATAAAATTATTATAATAAGGAAATTGGGCAAGCGTTGCGCTATCTCCTATTACTACCAGCTTTTTTCTGGCCCTTGTCATGGCAACATTCATTCGCCGTACATCTGATAGGAAGCCTATTTCGCCGTTTGCATTGCTACGGGTCATACTTATATACACAATATCTCGCTCCTGACCCTGAAAACTGTCCACCGTATTAATGCTTATATGAGGCAGGTAAGCTTTAAGTTCTTCTGAACTGCCTATCAGATCTTTTAAAATATTGACCTGCTGTTTGTAAGGTGAAATAATGGCAATAGAGGGCTTTTGATCTAACAAATTGGGATTTTCCGATAAAACTTTGGTTAAATGTTTTAGCAGAAAAACTGCTTCTTCAGGATTAGTTGTACTGGTTCCATCTTGCTTTTCATTGAAGCCACAGCCGGCGGTATCAATAAAAGTTAAAGGTTTATCTTCTACAAACAGCAAATGATGGGCTACTGATTCGTGTGCAGTTAGCTTATTTTCATAAAACACCTTCGATGAATAACCCATAATAACCTCATTCATACGGTATTGTACATTCAACAATGCAACAGAAGCAGGATGGAGCTCCACACACTTTTCCAACAAGGTTTTACTCAAACCCATTTGAGCAGCCTTATGGGATTTAATAGTGGGAGGTAATTGACAATGGTCGCCGGCAAGAATTACCTTCTCTGCCTTTAAAATAGGTATCCAACAGGCTGGTTCCAATGCCTGTCCGGCTTCGTCAATTACAATAGTGTGAAATTTTAAACTCCTAACCGTGTAGTGATTTGCTCCAACCAGAGTGGCTGCAATAATCTGTGCCTTGCTAACAAGATCTTCAATAATGTATTGTTCGGTCTTGTCTACTTCTTTGATGATTTTATGTGCTTCATCAAAAAGTAATTTGCGTTGCTCTCTTTCTTCCCTTCCAAAATTCCTTTTGTATTTATGAGCCAGGCTTTTGTATTCTTGTGCCTGCTTTTTAAGCTTTTTAGCTTCTTTCATCAGGTCATGGCCAGACATCTGACTATCAAGTGTTAAAGCCATCAAATTTTCATTAACTCTCGCAGGATTTCCTACTCTCAAAACTCTCAATCCTTCAGCATGTAACTTTTCTGCCAGCAAGTCAACAGCAGTGTTGCTGGGTGCACAAACCAATATTTGCTTTCTATCCTGTTTTATTAAAGCTAGTATTGCTTGAATAAGCGTTGTTGTTTTCCCTGTACCTGGAGGACCATGTACAACAGCCAGTTCATTAGCAGACAAGATTTTATCTACGGCCTCGGTTTGAGATTCATTTAGTCTGTTATACCTAAATACTTCAGGTAATGGTTTAAATGTGGGCTTCCTTGAACCAGTCAGAACATTAATTAAATTTACAGTAAGATCTTCTTTAATTAATGGTGCTTTCTTAAGCGCATTTTCCATTTCATCATAAGTATTGTCGTCAAAGGACAAATCAATACCTAGTTTGCCATCCTGAGCCCATTCTGGAAGCTCATCAGTTTTTAAGGTTAATTTAAGCCTGTTGCCAAAAACAGTTGAAATGGTTCCCTCTAATCTATCAACTTTAGGATCGTGGTTGCAGAAAAATACTGCCGGCATTCCAAAACGGAATTTATGATAAATGTCCTGGTGGGTAGTCCTTTCAAATTCTACCGTAATATAATCGCCCCGGCTTATTTCAGTTCCCCTTATTGCAACAGGATACCATGATAAACCATTTGCTCTTCGGTCAGTAACAGAAGATTGTTCTGTGGCTTTCAGGTATTGCTGCTTGTCTTCTTCCCTTTCTACTTTCAGAAGATCAAGTAAGTTTTTAAAGTAATCCATTGCGTAAAGTTAATATTTATACAATGCATCTCATTTTGGATTCTAACCCAATCTTACCAAATTGCGAATTAAATCAACCTTATGAAACAGGCTTTAACCCTCGGAATCTTTTCATTTTTTAGCATTTCTTCATTTGCCCAATCTGGGGAAGTTACAAATGCCATTTTAGCACAAAAGGATGGAATGCTTTTAGATGCCAAAACCAGTATCGACAAAGCAAGTGAACATGAGAAAACAAAGAATGACACAAAAACCTGGTATTATAAAGGTAAAATATATGAAGCAATTGCCCTTGATCCAACTTTAGGAAAACAAAATTCGGATGCTGCTAAAATTGCTTTTGATTCTTATACAAAAGCCCAGCAGTTAGATGAAACTGCTGAAAAACCCGGGAAATACAAAAAAGACCTGACTGAGGCTTTTGCATCTCAGTCATTGGCAGTAGCAATACAAAACGGGGGAATTCAAGCTTATCAGGACAAAAAACTGAGTGATGCTTACGACTATTTCACTATATACCAAACTATAAAACCATTAGATACTTTGGGATATGTCTATGCAGCCCAAATGGCTCTGGCAAAAGATGATTACAAAAATGCCAAAGAAGCCTACACAAAAGGAATGACAAAAACAGGCTACATTTCTCCAGAAATTCTTACAAATCTACTATATATCTACAAAACAGTTGAGTCTGAGAAAGACTTGAATAAAGCACTTGAAATTGCAAGGTTGGGGAAAAGCAAATACCCAAACAATGCAAATTTTGTAAACCAGGAAGTAGACATCTTAGAGAAATCCGGAAAATTAACTGAGGCCATAACCAATCTGGAATCAATTATTCAGAAAGGTGATAAAAAAGTTGAAAACTACCTTTTATTAGGTTCACTCTATGAAAAAAACAAAGAATTGGATAAAGCAAAAGAGTCTTATAGATCTGCCTTGGCTGTAAACCCGAATAGTTTTGAAGCCAATTATAATATGGGTGCATTAATCTATAATCCAGCAGTAGACATTATAAAAACGGTGAGAAATATGGGGGTTAGTGATTACCAGAAAAAAGGTAAACAAATGGAAGCCCAGGCAAAAGAGGTTATAAAAATCTCTCTTCCATATTTTGAAAAAGCTTACGAAGTAAAAAGCAATGATTTTACTACCAAAAAAACGCTCAAAGAAATTTACGCAAGTTTAGGAATGACGGATAAGGCGAATGCTTTAAAATAGTTGTGAGTTGTGGGTTTCGAGTTGCGAGTGTGTAACTGCATAAATCCAATCTTTACAAATTATTAGGAATCTACTCACAACTCATCACTCAAAACTCACAACTGAAAAGAATGTCCAGAATAATCCCCGCAATAGATTTAATTGACGGTAAATGTGTACGCCTTACTCAGGGTGACTATAACAAGAAAAAGAGCTATCACGAAAATCCTTTGGATGTTGCATTAAAATTCCAGGATTTCGGGATAAAATACCTTCATTTAGTTGATTTGGATGGTGCCCGTGAGAAAAGGGTTATCAATTATAATATCCTCGAAGCAATTGCAAGCAAAACTAATTTACAAGTTGATTTTGGAGGTGGAGTTCAATCTGATGCGGACTTAAAAATTGTCTTTGAATGTGGGGCTAAGCAAGTTACGGGGGGTAGTATCGCCATCAAAAATGCTGAATTATTTAAATCCTGGTTTAAGCAGAATGGTAGAGAAAAGATCATCCTGGGTACAGATGTCAAAGACAAGAAAATTGCTATTCATGGTTGGCAGGAAACCAGCGACATTTGGCTATTCGATCTGATTAATGATTATATGGAATCAGGTTTGAAATATACAATCTGCACAGATGTAGCCAAAGACGGAATGATGGAAGGCCCTTCATTTGACCTTTACAAGGAAATTCTTGACAAATTTCCAGACCTGAAAGTAATAGCCAGTGGAGGCGTTACTACAATGAAAGATGTGGAAAAACTACAGGAAATAAAGGTTGATGGAATTATAATCGGGAAAGCAATTTATGAAGAAACTATAAAACTTGCTGATCTGCAAACTTTTATGGGATCCTAATTTATATCATAAGGTATGATAAATTCTAATTCTTTCACCATCAATAAAAGATGTACTATATTGTAATAATGGACAAATAGCAGGTTCTTTAATTACGTTTCCATTAAAGTCGAACGCAGAACCACTACATGTATCACGCATAAAAAATACTGAGGGATCAACCTTTAACTGGCAACCTACTTCTGCCATTTTATACGAGGAGGCCCTGTCAAATGCCCTATATTCTGTATCAGACACTTTGTATATGATAATTCCCCGGTTACTTGCTTTAACATAAGCATAACCGACTGTTTTGAGAGACATTAACTTTATATCAGTAATGTTCACAACTGTATCAATATAAGTTGGTACGTAGGTGCAAATGACATTTGCAGGGTCATCACTTTTCTTTTTTTTGCAGGAAACATAAAAGAATGTAAGTACAATTAAAAAAAGTATTGGCTGAGCATAAATCCTTTTCAGCTTCATTAAAATCCCTTTTTATTGTCTAACATTTGTTGTTCCGGAGTTACAGGTGATGGGCCTGGGGGAGTACTGCTGCCTGGTGTGGTTGGGCTGGTACTAGGTGCCGGGATAGTTGGATTGGAAGGTTGCGTTGTAGTAGATGGGCTTGTATTTTGCTGGGGAACAACTGAAGGGTCCGATTGGCCATTTGGGCTTCCCAACGGAACTGTATTGGGACTTGTAGGCTGATCAGGTGCTACAGGTTGATTTCCAGGAGGCAATGTAGGTTGTAAATTTTGTTGGTTCAAAGTATTGCCAGGGCTACTTAAACCAGGGTCAGTAGTTGAACTTCCAGGATTTACAGGTGTTGGTGCTGCGGGAACAGGTGCTTGTTGGTTAGCAGGTGAATTAGTATTAGCCGGAGGTACTACCTGAGCGGGATTAGGCGCATTACCACTTTGTGGTTTAGATTCTGGTGGAGATATGCTCCCAGGATCATTAACAGGTGTTTGAGGCTGACTTTGAACTGGCCCTTTGTCCGGCTGAACAGGGGCTAAGTTGTTGGGTTGCTTATTTGAACTAGTATCAGAAGGAGGTATTTGTCCAGGATTTTGTTGCTCAGGATTTTGAGGAACACGGCCCTTGTATCTATTTTGCATTTGTTGTTCATACATTTTACGTACCTCTTCTGGCATATCGCCATTTGTAGGATTGTCTGGATCATTTTGTGGGGTAAATTTATCTGGCATGGTTGGTGCAACAGGTTTTGTTACCGTATCCTTTGGAATTTCTTTAGGTTTCTTTCCATCATATTTATCCATCAATTGTTGGGCATAATCATGGTAAGCACCTGATTTGTATTCTTCTGTATAGGTTTGAAGCCCTGCCCTATAATCTTCTTTTTGGCCTACCCTTGCTTTAATAATTGTTTTAACTAATTCTATTTTAGGTTCAAATTCACTATCTGGATAGTCCGTCTGGATCAAAGTAAAAAGAGAATCAGCTTCGTGATAGTTTTTGGATAAATAAGAACTGTACGCGACTTTGTACCTAGCCATTATTTGCTTGTTAAGCAATTTACTTTCTGCAAGATAATTTGGGTTTAAAATCATTTTCGCATAAATAGTATGCGGATACTTTTCCAAAAGGATATTTTTATGAACTTCCATTCGTGAAGAATCTTTTCCTTTGGAAATAAGATATATCATGTAATGAGCTTCAGGTACATTTTCATTGGTCGGATAATCATCAATTAACCTCTGCAAAGATTTTACGGAGTTTTCAGGCTCATTGAGGTGCTGGTTATAGATTTTACCCAACCTGAACAAAGAGGGCTGTATTTTTTCGTGGGAGGCCTTTAGTTTCTCTTCTGTGAGTGGAATGCTCGCAACAAGATCCGCCTTATTAATTTTTATTTCCGGGACCTCATCAGTTGATCCATTATTCCCATCAATATTTTTACCATCAGTTCCTTTGTTGTTTTTAGATTTAGTGGTGTCATTCTGGTTTCTGGTTGCCAACTCTTCTGGACTTGATTCTTTGGCACTTATTCGCCAGTTATCCTCCAGTCTTCTCCTACCCCATTTCTGTTGAAATTCTATTTTACCTTGAGCAGCTAAAGTCGGGTTATAAAAATAAAATTGAGGCGTTTGTCCCGATCCAAATCCTGCAGGTGCAACCGTTGGAGCAACCGGACTGGCAGTTCCGCCAGGGGTAAAGTCAGAATTGAAAGGATTTTGGTTACTTCCGCCAGCATTTTTCCTGGCTTGTTTTGCCAACCGCTTAGCTTCATCATTAATTCTTTTTTCTTCTTTAGATATGTAGCTGTCCAAAAACTGGTTCAAGTTCGAAGAATCCATTCTGGCAAGTTTTTGAAGGCTGTCTTCTCTTTTCACAACAGTAAGATGTTCAACAAATTCTTTCAAAATCCTTTGCCTTCGATATATTTTTCCATATCCTTTATGGTCCTTTGGAAGGATTGCAATAGCACTGTCATAATACAATTTGGCATCTTCAAACCTCTGCTGGTCATCATAATACATTTCTCCCAATGCTAAATAAGAGTAAGCTTTTTGCCTTTGGTTGCTGGTGGCGCTTACTACAGATTTTTTATAATATTTTTCTGCATCAGGATATACCTTTTGCCTTCTTTCAAATCCACCATATTCATAATAAATCCGGTCTTTGTAATCAACATTCTTAATGTCGGCCAGCATTTTTTTGTAATATTTCCTTGCCTTATCTACATCTTTTAAATCGCTTGAAGGAGAAACCCGCATTCTGTTTAACCTTGCGTTGAACCAAAGCTCATATTTGGGATTTGCCTTGATAGTGGCCGTATAATTGTCAAAAGCTTCTTTGTCGGCATCAAAATCCAGTACTACTTTTGTTTCTCCGGATTCAGATTTCAGGTACTCACTTATCTGTCCGTTGATAAAACTTAGTTTAGCCTTATCATGCTTTCTTCTGCTAATTGAAATAGCAGTATCCAATAGCTGATGTGCCTTTTTATAGTTTTCAAAATGCTGGAAATAAGCAGCTTTGGCTACCAGATAATTTCTTTTGTTTTTCCTGGTCATTTCCGGCTCTTTGTCCAGGTATTCAATTACATAGCCAACATTATCGTATTCATTGAAGTCAGTAAAAAACTTCATCAAGCAAATAAGTGCCTCATGCTTGTCTTTGGTGCTCTTGCTGGTGGAGTTTACAAATTTGAAGGTTTCAAGGCCATCTTTATAATTAAACTGATAGTGACGGACACGCCCAATAAGAATGTAATTATTATCGGCCCACTTACTTCTTTTGTGCCAGCGGACTGACCACGAAGCATACTTAAAAACTTCTTCTAATGCTGCATTTTGAGATTTACCAAAGGAAGAATCAGAGGTATAATGAATATTAAGAATTTTATGATAATCATCTTTGGTGTAAGCTTTTAAAGCAACATCAACTTCCTTCATTTTTTCCTTTGCCAGGTAATAGGAATTGTAGCGTGCAGTAGTGTTATCGTAAAACTTACCTATAAAAGTGCTACATGATGACAAGATAAAACATGCCAAAAAAGTAAATATTAAAATATGAAATATAGATGTCTTTTGCACTCTTGTTTCCTTGACCTATTGAATAACGATTTCTTAACCAAATATATTTTAAAAATACGACAATAAAAGTCGTTAGAGATACCAGTTGAAAATTTTGAAACTATTCAAAACAAAAAACCACCTGAATAATGCTTTATCCAGGTGGT
This sequence comes from Cytophagales bacterium, assembly GCA_014376535.1. GTDB lineage: Bacteria > Bacteroidota > Bacteroidia > Cytophagales > UBA9547 > UBA9547. Next base: position 17,789 of record JACMRH010000183.1, read on the forward strand.
TTAAAATACTGTTTTGAAAATATTATAAATGAATTACTTCTCCATAAGCATCAGCAGTAGCTTCCATAATGGCTTCACTCATAGTTGGGTGTGGATGCACAGATTTAATGATTTCATGTCCGGTAGTTTCGAGTTTCCTGGCCACTACTATTTCTGCAATCATCTCTGTTACGTTTGTTCCAATCATGTGGCAACCTAAAAGTTCGCCGTATTTGGCATCGTAAATAACTTTTACAAAACCGTCTTTGACACCGGCAGCGCTGGCCTTTCCAGAGGCAGAGAAAGGAAACCGTCCGATTTTCAATTCATAACCAGCATCTTTTGCCTGTTTTTCAGTCATACCAACCGATGCAATTTCAGGCGTGCAATAAGTACAACCTGGTATATTGTTATAATTCAATGGTTCAGGATGATGACCTGCAATTTGCTCAACACATATTATTCCTTCTGCAGAGGCTACATGCGCAAGAGATTGGCCTTTTACAATATCACCGATCGCATAAATACCCGGAAGGTTTGTTTTGTAAAAATCATCTACTAATACTTTTCCTTTATCAGTTTTAACACCTGCTTCTTCCAAACCAAGATTTTCAAGGTTAGTTGTAATTCCAACAGCTGATAAAACAATGTCACACTCCAATGTTTTTTCCCCGTCCTGCGCTTTTATTTTCACTTTGCAGCCTGGTCCGCTTTTATCAACTGATTCAACTGAAGCATTTGTCAAAATTTCAATTCCAGCCTTTTTTAGTGATTTTTCAAGTGCTTTAGAAATCTCCTCATCTTCCACAGGAACAATTCTTGGCATAAATTCCACAATGGTCACTTTCGTCCCCATGGTAGCATAGAAATAAGCAAATTCTACTCCAATAGCACCAGAACCCATGATAACAAGTGTTTTAGGTTGTACTGGCAATGTCATAGCTTCACGGTACCCAATTACTTTTTTTCCATCCAAAGGAACATTAGGTAATTCTCTTGAACGACCTCCAGTTGCTAAAATGGTGTGTTTAGCATCATGGATCACTTTTTGACCATCTTTACCAGTAACCTCAACCTTTTTGTCTTTCGTTAGCTTAGCGGTACCTTCAATAACTTCTATCTTATTCTTCTTCATAAGAAAAGAAATCCCTTTACTCATTCCGTTTGCTACATCACGACTGCGTTTTATGACGCTTCCAAAATCAGCTTTTGCGCCAGAAACCTCAATACCATAATCTTTAGCATGAGAAATATATTCAAAAACCTGTGCAGATTTTAAAAGAGCCTTAGTAGGAATACATCCCCAGTTCAGACAGATCCCTCCTAATTCAGCTTTTTCAATAATGGCAGTTTTCAAACCCAATTGCGCAGCTCTTATAGCTGCGACATATCCACCTGGTCCTGCTCCAATAACTAACAAATCGTAAGATGCCATTCTTTATTTATATGATTAACAAATACTCTAAAACTGGTTGTAAATATAAAACGAATCCCAAGAATTTGCGCAATTAGTTAAGGCTTGTGGGGAGGTCAATCATTAAGCGTATCCAAAACCACAATTCTTTCGAAATTATTGGCTTTAACGTAGCAGTATTTATCTCAGGATCAATGCAAAACTCTTTTTTAGTATTATATGCTATTACAATCGCTATAACATTGAACATGTTCCAAATCTGGAACTGGTTGTTATCAAAATGTATTTATTGAATTGATAAAGGCTCTCTTACCTATTTTACTTCATTTAATAGCAAGCTCATGTGGTTGTTCCTTAGCACAATCTTTTGCAACGTCTACGCCTCATATATCATAAATTCATATGATTTAGATCATAAAGTTTAACAGATTTCTAATGAAGTTTTGCCATCTGTTCATACTGCTCAATTAATTAAAATATTGAATACCATTATGATTAGAACAACCTTAAGTCTATTCTGTAATAAAAAATTATGAAATTATATATTAAACATATGGTCAGTTTGCGCTGCAAAATGGTTGTAAAAGAAGTAATGAAAAATCTTGGATTGCAATCCTTAGTTATTGAACTCGGAGTAGTTGAAATCATAAATGATAAAATTACAATAGAACAACATGATCAATTAAAAAAAAGCCTTCTATTATATGGATTAGAATTAATTGACGATAAAAAAAATATTCTTATTGAAAAAATTAAGAATGTGATCACTGACATGATTCATTACTCAGAAAAGTTGCCGAACCTGAATTATTCTGATTACATCTGCCAGAAGTTGGAATACGATTATACCTACCTTTCAAATATGTTTTCGGAAGTGAAAGGAATTACTATTCAGCAATTTATTATAATTAATAAAATTGAAAGAGTAAAAGAATTGCTTTTGTATAATGAACTGAACCTTACTGAAATCGCACAGAAACTACATTACAGCAGTGGTGCCCATTTGTCAAATCAATTCAAAAAGATAACGGGTATATCTCCCTCCTATTTTCGTCAACAGAAACAAAAAAGAAGAGGAAATCTTGAAACGTGTGATTTGGCATATTGTGCAAAAAGAAGGCTAGTCATGCATAATCCTAACTCTTTAGCATCCAATAATGCTCAATATGTGTGATATATGTAAATTTTAATGGTACATATGAAACAATAATGTAGTCCCTCATCTTCAACTTTGTGAATCTCATTTTACAGTTAGCTCTAATGAATATTAAGGACGGTTTTGATCGATGTTGTCGGACATATCTGACACAAATATTAATATTTGTGTCAGCGTTGTTTTTCAGCTCCTGTAAAAGCAAGTATGAAAAAGCCAAACCCAGTATCGAGTCGGTTTCAGAATCCATTTATGCCTCGGGGCTTATCAAAAGCAGAAATCAATACCAGGCTTTTGTAACTGTCAACGGCACCATCAATTCTATCCTTGTTTCTGAAGGTGACACAGTAAAAAAAGGGGCTCTTATCCTTACGATTTCTAACGAAGCACAACGTTTGGGTAAGGACAATGCTCAACTTTCCGCAGAATTCGCAGACCTTAAAAACAACCAGGACAAACTAAATGATGCAAAGTCATTTATCGCTCTGGCAAAAATCAAAATGGAAAATGATTCTACCATGTATTTCAGGCAGAAGGAATTATGGGATCAGAAGATAGGCACTGAAGTAGAACTGGAACAAAAACAACTGGCTTATCAAAATTCAAAATCATCTCTTTCTTCAGCTAATATTAAATATAAAGATCTTAAACGTCAGTTAAGCTTTACCTCTTCTCAGGCAAAGAAAAACTTGGCCATATCCACCAGGCAAGAAAGTGACTATGCACTAAAAAGTAAGATTGACGGGATTGTTTACAGCCTCCCAAAATCTATGGGGGAAATAGTAAGCCCTCAAACACCTCTTGCTTTAATCGGTGATGCCAGCAAATTCATCCTTGAAATGCAGGTAGATGAATACGATATATTAAAGATCAAAAAGGGATTATTGGTTTTAGTAACGCTCGACAGTTATAAAGGAAAAGTGTTCGAAGCGCAAGTCACAAAAATCTACCCTATAATGAATGAAAAAAGTAAAACGTTCCTGGTGGAAGCTGAATTTAAAAATGCTCCTGCAATCCTTTATCCTAATATTTCTTTTGAAGCTAATATTATTATTCAAACTAAAAGCCAGGCAATACTAATCCCACGGAATTACTTGTTGAATGACTCCATTGTTTTAAGGAGCAATGGAGACACAGTAATAGTTAAAACCGGACTGAAAGATTACAAAAAGATAGAAATAATTTCAGGATTGAGTGCAAACGATGAACTGAGAAAACCCAAAGAATGAAGTTTAAATTGCTTGTAAGTATATCTAAGTCATTGCTATTGGCGCGCTGGAAACAAACGCTGGTGGCAGCTGTGGGTGTTACTTTCAGTATCACTATGTTCATCACCTTGCTCAGTTTCATGGCAGGATTAAATGAAATGCTAGATGGCTTGGTACTGAATCGTACACCACATGTGCGTCTTTACAACGAAATAAAACCTTCTTTACAGCAACCAATTGACAAATCAGCAGAATTCAGGAACAGCCATAATTTTATCACTTCAATAAAGCCAAAAAATGAACTGCTGAAGATCCGCAACTACGGGGCTATTGTAAATACGCTGAAAAATGATAATCGGGTTTTAGGAATTGCCCCTAAAATGATCACCCAAGTCTTTTACAATGTTGGTGATGTCGATTTGATGGGAGTGCTAAATGGGATAGATGTAGAAGCTGAGGCAAGGTTATTCTTGTTTAGTGATTATGTAACTGAAGGCAGTTATATCGACCTTAAAAACATACCCAACAGCATCATTTTAGGAAAAGGTGCGGCAGAAACTATGGTTGCTAATATTGGAGACATGATCCAGGTGACAACCACAAAGGGAGAACTGGTACAATTAAAAGTGGTTGGTTATTTCCAGTCGGGGATACAGGAACTGGACAAAGTACAAAGCTATGTTTCTATCAATACCGCGCAAAAACTTATAGGTGAATCAAATAGCTATGTTACTGACATTCAGATTAAGTTAAAAGATATTCTATTAGCACCTGCCCTTGCCAAAGAATTTCATCAATTGTTCAATGTGGAAGCGATGGATGTAAAAACGGCAAATGCACAGTTTGAAACAGGCAGTTTTATTCGGACATTGATTTCTTATGCTGTTGGGATAACACTATTGATTGTGGCCGGATTTGGCATATACAATATCCTGAACATGATGATTTATGAAAAAATGGATTCTATCGCCATTTTAAAAGCCACCGGGTTTTCAGGCAGGGACGTCAACCTCATTTTTATTACAATTGCATTGAGTATTGGCATTTTTGGCGGAGCTGCTGGTTTGCTTTTGGGCTTTGGCTTATCTTCTATCATTGACCAGATCCCATTTATTACGGCAGCTTTGCCTACCATTAAAACATATCCAATCAGTTATAATCCCAATTTCTATATTACAGGTGCCCTATTTTCTATTGTAACCACCTATTTAGCAGGATATTTCCCTTCACGCAAAGCAAGCAGAATAGATCCGGTTGATATTATCAGGGGTAAATAAAATGGAAGGTAAAATTTTAGAAGCCGCTAATATTTCAAAGTATTTCAAAGACCCGATTAATATTCAGGTTTTAAAGGAAATCAACTTTTCAATTTTAAAAGGAGAGTTCGTATCAATTATCGGTAAATCAGGTTGTGGCAAGTCGACCTTGCTTTACATTCTTTCTACCATGGACACAGACTATGAAGGTGACCTGATGATAGATGGCATAAGTATGAAAAACAAAAAGGAAGCCGAACTTGCCCGTGCAAGAAATGAAAAGATCGGTTTTGTTTTTCAATTCCATTACCTTTTAAATGAGTTCACTGTTTTAAGAAATGTGATGCTTCCAGGGTTGAAAATGGGAAAGTATTCTGAAAAAGAAGTGGAACACCGTGCCTTTGAAAAATTAAAAATACTGGGCATTGAAAGCGAGGCTTTGAAATGGCCTAATCAATTATCAGGAGGACAAAAACAACGGGTAGCTATCGCCAGAGCACTCATTAATGATCCAATCATTGTAATGGGCGACGAACCAACTGGTAACCTGGACAAGCAAAACAGTGAAATTGTATTCAACATTTTTAAAGAGCTGGCCGAGGTTTACAATCAGTCCCTGTTGATTGTGACACATGACAATGAATTTGCCGCAAGAACACATAGGATTATTGAAATGGAGGATGGCAGAATTATAAAAATGTAAGTGAGTTATCACAATCCGGCAAGGTATTTAAGCAGCTTGCCCAAAACCCGAATAAATTATCCATTTGACTCCATTATCTTGATCTCCGTTATTTCTTTTTTTATTCCTTGCCTGATTAGCCCAAATAAGGCCATATAAACATTTGCTATCCAAACAAGTGCAAAACCAGCAATAATGTATCCTCTCCAATCATCAAGCAATAGTTTGTAATGCGTCAGGAATAGGAAAAAAGCCGTCACGTAATGGCTAAAGCAATACTCACAGGTGAAAAGGTAGAAGAATTTTCTTTCAATCAACGTTTTACATTCCTTGCTCCGTTTATTACAAAACTCCCTTGGCTCCCTAAATACTTCCTCATGGGTAACTGTCCACGCCACGCAGGCAACTGGTATTGCTAGTATAAAGAGCCAAAGGATTTGTATTGATAACGACATTTAATTAATTATGCTACAATGCTTTCTGCTGTTCCTACAAAGGTGGAGATACTATGGCTACCAAGTGTTTCATTCTTTTGGAGAAATGTTACATAAATCCCATGTTTTGGATTGTATTTCAATTAATTCTGTTAATTAAGGAGAGAGAAGAATAATTGATTATCAGAAAGACGTTTTGGGAATTCCTACATGATAAATTTTTAAGATAAATTAACGTATGAGATTATGTAATTAACTAAGCATTGTTAGTTTTGTAAAAAATCATTTATAAACACAAACATCTATTTTATGCCAGTTAACAACATTTCTGCCAGCATCTCTTCAGCTGATTTTGAAACACTTTTAAATGAAGTGAATGCTATTGAGAGCAAAATGAATTTTTTGGTTTCAGTTACTGCCAAAGACAAACGCGCAAAACAACTAATGGGCGCCGGAAGTATTGGGTACGTGCAATATGGTCTGTCAACAGCCAAAAACAACCAAGATATGCTTGCCCGCAATTTTTCTGTAGAAGAATATGAGAAAGATGTCGTATTGGTGACCCAGTTGCAGCAACTAAACGGTAAACTGGGGCCACTTACACAAAAGATCAAAGATACCCTTGCAGTGTTGGGACAGGAACTGATGGGCCAAACCAACGAGGTGTACAATGTGGTAAAGAGGGAAGCAAAAAACAATGGTAAACTGAAACAGGTTGCCGATGAAATGGGCGCCCGCTACGAAAAATCCGTGGATGAAGTATTACCAGCACAGGCAGCCGTTACAGCCAGCCTCAACTGATTAAGACCAGCTCAAAACTTAGTGATAGCTCCCGGATTGTGTATCAGTCCGGGAGCTTTTTGTTTGGAAGATATCCGGCGAAGCTCCGAAGTATAAATTTGAAATTAATGAGATAGGATTTCAATCAAAAGGGCCTCAGGTTGGGATTACATAGGCCCTATTTGAATTTAATGAGACTCAATTTGAATTAAAGGAGACTCAATGGGAATCGAAGAAGGATCAAAACGGATCAATTCAGAGCCAGTTTGAATTAATGAAGATTCATTTTGGGATGAACTAGATATGAGAATGAATCAAATGAGGTTCAGGTTGAATTAAGGAAAGTTGGAGATTAGTTTAAGGATTCCCAACCTGAATCATTTGGTTATAAACCCAGTGATAACATTAATTCATACATTCTGCATAACTTGTTTCGATATATTCTTTATTGGACGGGTTTACGCAATTGGTTGCGTAAACACACTCGTTAGCAGAAATGCTAAGATGAGATAAAACAATCTTGCAAAATGTTATCTAATTAGCTAACTTTGATAAGTGAACAATAGATTCATTCGAGACATATTTTATTACAAGGGGTACTATCTAGACTTCTTTGAGAAGCTTAAACCCGATGTCAAAAAGAAGCTCAACTGGACACTTCAACTAATTGCCTCTCTTGACAGAATTCCTGAAAAATATTTCAAGCACATTACCGGATCAACAGGACTTTTTGAGATTAGAGTAGAAGTTGGATCGGACATTTATCGGGTTTTCAGTTTTTTCGACAAAGGACAACTGGTTGTCTTGGTTAATGGATTTCAAAAGAAAACCCAAAAGACTCCAAAGAACGAAATTGAATTGGCTGAGAAACTAAAAAAACAATATTCCGATGAAAAAGACAAGTAAAGACTTAACATCTTTTGCAGACCATTTGGACAAGCAATATGGTAAAATTGGTACAGCAACTCGAGAGGAATACGAAGAAGGTTTTGAAGCATTCAAACTTGGCGCAATGTTACAAGAACTCCGCAAAGAGCAAGGTTTAACTCAAGCACAATTAGCTATAAAATGCGGAACGACAAAGACTTACATTTCACGTATTGAAAACAATGCTAGTGACATCAGGTTGTCGACACTTATGAGAATAATTCGAGAAGGTCTCGGTAAACACTTAAAATTGAGTGTTGATATATAACCGAAAGAACAGCACTACTTATAACACAGGTGTCTGTTGCACAACTCAAGTTTAGAAATTATTCTAGTAAAATTATCAAATTTGTGCTGTTAGAATCGTTTATATGGCTCCACAAGTTTTTTGTTCAGTAAATAGCCAATTCTGAAAGCTTTAATTTGTAAATAATCGTCGTTATTTTTTTGAAATCTAGTTGTGCAACAGCCACACAATGTTTAAGCAACCAGGGCTGTGTTGGTTGCTTAA
>JACMRH010000184.1 GCA_014376535.1 Cytophagales bacterium
AAACTTTATGCAATTCTGCAATTCTTCTAACTAATGGGATCTTAACATCACAAAATACAGTTTCTGAAGTAATTAATAAATATAGTGAGACAAACTTCATCATAACCGATTTTGAGAATTATATAGAATCAAAATGCAAACGTTTTACTTTAAAGAAACCATACTGGGTTGATGAACAGGAAGAAACTAGAACATTTTATACCGTGGGAGAAAAAATTAAACTTCGTTTTGAATTCGACTTTAAAGAAGTAATCCCATATATTAATCCCGGTTTTGCGATTCTAGATATGCAAGATCAGAGAATATTTACCTCACATTTGAATGATACAGATTTGACTTTTGATAAAAAACTCATTAATAAAATTACAATTGACACCATAATAGAAATCCCCTTATCTCCTGGCCATTATAAAATAATTTATGGAGTAAGAGATGAATTTGAAAATACTGTAATTTATAAAGAAAACATGTTATTAGAGATTCAACAAACAGTATCTAAAAATGGAGCAAATGGATTGCTACATTATACATCTAAATGGAAATTGCAAAATAAATAATAAATGAAAATTGCAATTATAGGTACAGGTATCTCTGGCTTAAGCATTGGCCAAATGCTTAAAGATCATCATAACGTTACTTTACTTGAAAATAAACCTAAAATTGGTGGTCTAATCAAATGTGAAAGGATCAATGATTGTCTATTTCATAAAGTGGGTGGCCATGTTTTTAATACTAAAAACCCACGAGTGTTTGATTGGTTCTGGTCATTTTTTAACCAGGAGGAGGAGTTTATTAGAGCAACACGTAATGCTAAAATTTATTTAAGAGGCCAGGTTATTGGCTATCCTATAGAAAATTTTCTTTATAAATTAGATAGTGAGCTTGTTGAGAAAATCATTGAGGAGCTTATTTCAATTTCAAAACAACAGTATCAGCAACCATTTGATTATTCAAATTTTGAAGCATTCCTTATTGGAAACTTTGGAGAAACATTATATAAGTTATATTTCGAACCCTATAATCAGAAAATTTGGCAAACTGATCTCAAGGAAGTTGCCATGGAATGGCTCGAGGGGAAACTCCCTATGCCTAATTTTAATGAAATTATTAGGCATAATATCCTTAGGGAAACGGAGGGAACTATGGTTCATTCCACTTTCTATTATCCTAAAAATGAAGGTTCTCAATTCATTGTGAATCGCTTATCAAATGGTTTGGATATTAGGCATTCTTACCAAATCACTGAGATGGACATCAATCATCAAATCACCATTAATAATGATTTAAAATTTGACAAATTGATCTTCACTGGCGACATCAGAAATCTACCGGCAGCTGTGGATGAACTTTTAGTGAATAAAGGTTTTGACTTAAATACACTAAAATCGCTCAAGTCTAACGGCACTTCCAATCTATTCTGTGAGACAGATGATACGAAGATTTCTTGGCTTTACATTCCCGAAAATTTCACTAAGGCGCATAGAATCATTTATACCGGAAATTTCAGTCCTTCCAATAATAGAGGATCTGCCAGGAAAACTTGTGTGGTAGAATTTTCAGGATTTGTTCCTTACGAGGTTATGGTAGCCGAATTATCACTACT
>JACMRH010000015.1 GCA_014376535.1 Cytophagales bacterium
GAATGGCTACTGGATTTTCTTCTTTCTTTATTTCTACTTTTGAAGAAGTTTTAGAATTTTTAGGAACTTCTATAATCTTGGTTTTTACTGTGTCAGGAGGTAATTCCTTTTCAATAGATAGTTTTTCTAAAACAATAGCTTTCTTTTCTACTGAAACTGTCTCCTTTTCAACAGAAGGGTTTATGAAATATATTCCAAATCCAATTCCAGCTACCAATATTCCGGATAACAAGAGGGTTTTCCAGCCAATTCTTTGTCCGGAAAGGTCTTTAGTCATGATGGATTTCAACTTTTGAGATTCATTTGAAACCACTACCAGTTCTGTCAGATTGTACGACTCTACCATATCAGCCAGAGCAGGATCAGAAGCGATTTTTATTTCAAAATCTGCTTTTTCTGATTCGTCCATACTATTAGATAAATAGCGGTCAATTAGTGGCCATATGTTTGTTTCTTCGCTCATTCTTTTAATAGAGACAATAGGTTTTTGTTTGCATAAATAGATGCCGCCAGTTTCTGCTTGCAATTGTAGTGAGTTGACTTTGCTACCGTTTCACCAGCGTATCCCATTTTTATTGCCACCTCTTTCATGGATAGCTTATCATACATTACTAACTTCAATAGTTCTTTGCAGGGCGACCCAATGTTTTCCATCAGGCCTTGAATTGCTTTTTGTTTTTCCTGATTTACCATGCCAGCCAAAGGTGTATCTTCATCTGCATGGTATTCGGTATTTTGTATAGGTGTCTGCCTGTTTTTTTTCTTAATCCTATTGATCCAAAGGTTCCTGGCTACATGGTATAAAAATCCCTCAACCTCTTTGCTTTCATCATATTTCTCTAATTTGACGGTATTATACAAAGCAATAACACAGTCCTGAAAAATGTCTTTTGCCTCATCCTTATCTCCATTGTTTCGGGTGATGAATCTTATTATATTTGGCAATGCAACCTTATAAAGATGGTTTAAAACAGCCCCATCATTTCCGGACCTTATCGCATTTATGATTTCGATGTCATTTTTTTTATCCATCATTAATTAACCTACAAAGAGCTATCATAAAAGTAAATCAAACTAATTATTTTATTTTAAAAATGATTTCGGTTAATAGTCCTTCTGTTTTTCAAAAATATGCGTAAACTTCTGTTTATAAGCATATTGATTGTTAATATCTGCAAAGGGCAGACCAATGATTTCAGTGAATCTTTTTATTTTTTTCCACAAAACATTTTTCTTTTGGTGCCTTCTTATGGAGGTGTAAATTCGGATGCCCAGGCAAATTTACTTTACAGGTCTTACTTTGGTCAGCTTACAGCCATAAGGGCTTATGCAGCTGACGTGAATTTTAATGTACAAAAGAAAAGTAAGGTTTTCCCAGAACAAAATAAACATATTATTGGAGGCGGGTTTTATTCAGAAAGAGAAGGTGACTTTATCAATAGAAACCGGATATTACTTAGATATGCCTGGCATACGAGGTTAACTGAAACTTTTAACCTTTCCGGGGGGGCAGCTTTTCATGTGATCAACTATTTATTCAGGTCCTCCAGTGCAGGGTCCAATGGTTCTGATTTTGCCGGGTCAGGAAATGTGAGCGCCTCGGTTTACAGTGAAACTTTTAAGCTGGGGCTTTCAATTAATGATTTTAATGAACCAACTTTAAAACCTATTGATAATCCTTCCATAGTTTACCGGTATTACACTGGCCACCTGGAAAAATCTTTGGGCATAAGCCCAAAATCTAGGTTTATAGGATCATTTCGATGCAACTATATTCCAAAGGGCTACTCTACTGGCATATTGCATTTGGGGATAATTTTCTCAGAAAAAGTGGGAATCAATGTATTGGCACACTCATCATCAGGATTAGGATTCAGCCTGGATCTGAACAAGATCGAAATTGAAAACAGTTTTTTAGATGTCTCATTCGGGTATAGAGTACCTTATGCAAAAGGAGCAAGAGTACCCTATAATTCTTATGAGATTAATGTAGGGTATTATCTTGTAAGACAATAGAAATTTTAATCTATAACTTGCTGATTTTGATCAGGTTGCTTTTGGAAGCATTAAGGATTTTTACAGAATAAATCCCTGGAGAAAGGTTTTCTCCAATTGTAACTGTGTTTTCAGCAGAACCTTTACCTGCTTCATTACCAGTAAGGTCATAGATCACATAATCAAATTTACCTGGCGCTTTTATAGTAAAA
>JACMRH010000185.1 GCA_014376535.1 Cytophagales bacterium
TATTTAGGGCCAATTAGTAAGAAGTTTTAACCATGAATGGTTTCTTTTTTTCCATAATTTGAAAGAATAGAAGCCTCAAAATCCAAGAATTCCTGCCAGCGTTTATCTATGTCTTCACCATCTCCATATTTTCTTGCATAGCCCAAAAAAGTGGTATAGTGGGTTGCCTCACTGATCATTAATTCCCTGTAAAAATTACTCAGTTCCTTATCCTGGATTTGCTCGCTTAATAATTTAAACCGTTCGCAACTTCTGGCTTCAATTAAAGCCGAAAACAATAATCTATCAATCAATACAAACTTACGCAAATAGCCCTTTCGCATAAATTTATAGAGCTCACCTACGTAATCATCTTTTCTTTCTTTGCCTAAAACCAAACCTCTGGAAAGGATGATATCATGTACCATTTTAAAATGCGTTATTTCTTCCTGAGCCAATAAAAGCATATCTGTAACCAAATCAGAATATTCCGGGAAGTTCACAATTATGTAAATAGCATTTGTAGTTGCTTTTTGCTCGCAATAAGCATGGTCAGTAAGAATTTCAGAGATATTAGATTCAACAATATCTACCCAACGGGGGTCTGTGGCTAATTTTAATCCTAACATGTTGTTTTAAAATGATATAAAGATAGTCAAATCTTAAAGCTTTACTTTTCCTTGTGGATCGTAGGCATCACGAAGACCATTACCTAAAAGATTGAATGCCAGCACCATCAAGCAGATGCAGAGACTTGGTAAAAGTATTAAATGAGAACTGTTTTTTGTACCTATAGAATGAAAACCTTCATTTATCATCATCCCCCAAGAAGGCATCGGGGGTTGAACACCTAAGCCAAGAAAACTTAATCCTGCTTCAATTAAAATTGCATTGGCAAAATTTGAGGTCGCAATTACAATTATTGGGCCTGTAAGATTTGGCATAATGTGTTTGCTGATAATGTTAAGATCCGAAAGCCCTAATGCCCTGGCTGCTTCTATGTAGGTTTTTTCTTTCAAGCTTAATACCTGTCCACGTACAACTCTGGCCACCTCAACCCAAGTTGTAAGGCCAACAGCTACAAATGATACCCAAATACCTTTGCTTTGCAATGCTAAGCTGATTGCTATTACCAGCATAATGCTTGGAATGGACCAAACAACAGTCATGAGCCACTGTATGAATTTATCAGTCCCGCCGCCAAAATAACCCGCCATGGCGCCCAGACTCACTCCAACTAAAAGAGAAATTAAAACTGAAATAAAACCTATAGACAAAGAAATTCTGGTTCCGAAGAGTAAGCGACTTAATAGATCTCTTCCTGTTTTGTCTGTACCAAGTAAATAAAATTTTGATTTCACATGTTTATTTATGAATTCTTCTTTTAAATCATTTAATGAAGCATATTTCTGATTTTCTTTTAGGTCTAAATAAAGCAAGGAATCACCTTTGACAATAAAGTTTGCACCATGACTCTCCGGTAATTTTTTAGAATCTCCAACGTATACATTTCTTACAGCATGAATCAAAGGGAGGTTTTCTTTTCTCTTTAATTTACCGTACTGAACATAATGTAATTCAGCCTTTTGAAACCAAAATGTATCAACAGGAACAAAAGTGAAATCCTTTTCCTGGCCTGATATAAGCTTTTCAAAAAAATTAACTTTTTCAACCTCAAGGTTTTTATTGAGAGTTATAACCTTAACATAAAAGCCGGGAGTTTGCTTTTGGATCTGGACTGCCCCTTCATTTGCATTTGGAGAATCATCTGGCATTATGTGATACCCAAGTATTGTTATAATGGCTGATAAAACTATGATGACAAAACCAAATACAGCAGGTTTGTTTCGAACCAGCCGTTTTCTAAAATAATAAAAATTTACATTTCTCTGTTGCATTAAACCTGGTTATGCGCCTTTAAACCTTGTTTGGTAGCTATAAATTTAAATTGAGATTCAATGCTATTAAATTTTTCATTAGATAACTGAATTTCATTGTCGTGTTCATCAAGCACTCTTATCCAACCTTTAATAATTAACTTTTCAAGTTCAGAAATGAGTTTAGTACCAAAAGTTGGAAAGTCTTTTTGCAAATCCGCAAAACTTTTAACAAAATAAAGTTCATCTAAAATATCAAATTCAAGATCGGTCATTCTTAACTTAATTTACGTTCTTTCCAGGTGTAAGTCGACCCTCTTGATACCAGACCAAAAAATACGACATAAAAACTGTAAATACCTTGTAGAAACAAAAATGCTGGCAAATTTATTCTTTTGCCAAGAAAATTCATCACATGCGAAATAAAAACATATTCAAAGATTAGCTTTATTGTAAAGGCGAGAATAAAATAGGGTAGAAGTGGTGTATAAATTAATGATAAAGCAAATAAGGATATCCAAACCAAGTGAAATCCAAAAATAAATAATGCAAACCCTTTGGTTCTTTTAAGCAGATACTTTTCCCATTTGCCTGCCCATCTTTTTCTTTGATTTGCAAGTTCATCAATAGTGGAGACTGGCTTCGTAGTTACAATAGCCGAACGTGATTTGAGAAAAAGAACAGAGTCTTTTTTTGATTTAAATATTTTATGCAAAAGCAATTCATCGTCTCCTGAAGCAATATTGCTGTTTGAGTTAAAGCCATTTACTTTATCGAAGGCAGATCTTCTAATTGCCAGGTTAGCTCCATTGCACATGCTTGGGATTCCCATTTTAAGTGATGACAGAGAAGAACCAAGCAAGGCTGCCTGCTCTATTGAAAGGAATTCTTCAAGATAGTTTAATGAGCTGTATTTAATCGGCCCAAAAACCAGGTCAATATCCTTGTCATGAAAAGCTGAGCACATAGATTTAACCCATGATTTTCCAAATATGCAATCTGCATCTGTGAATAGCAGCAATTCTCCAACCGAAAAATTAATACCAAGATTCAGGGCTTGTTTTTTTGGAGTAGAACTTGATATAGTGGTGTCTAAAATATTGATATTTAGATTCTTGTTTAAAATATAATTTTCTATAATTTTCCTGGTATTATCACTGGATTGATCGTTTATTACTATTATTTCCAGTCGATCTTCAGGATAATCCTGGTTAGAAATTGATTTAAGTAAATTTAAAATTTCCCCTGCTTCATTTCTTGCTGAGATAATTACGGATACTTTCAAGAAAGTATTTTCGGCCATAATATTAGTTTTGTACCTAAGCCAGGTAGAAATGGAAAATGCCAGAAAGGCAATATAAAAAATAAAATAACCTAAAAATAAAATTAGCAATATCTGCTTTTCCATTTGATTTGAAGCAAAATAAAAGCGCCAGCAATTGAAGGCATTAATATGTTTATAAACCAGACATATAAACTGGCACAAATCACAATTGTATTAGGAATTCCCATTATCGGTAAAACAAGCAACGCAGCAAATTCTCTTATTCCAAGATCACTCAGAACATGGAAACTTGGCATCATAGACTTAGCCATAAATACAAGTGACAATCCTGAAGCTAATCGAATAAATTCTAATTCACATCCTAAAAACCTTAGTATCAATATATATTGAAACGTGAATATTATGTAACGCAGTGAGGATAATAGAACTAATTTAAAAACTGTAATTGACGGAAGTTGACTTAAAATCTTTGAAAAAATTCTCACATAGGTATTTCTCTTTTGTAGATACAGTATCGCTACCATAGCAATTATGGATATCAGCGAGATCGATAAAACATAAACCCAGGCTTTACTTAAATTGATTTCTTTATATAAATAAAGAAATCCCATACAACTGAACCCAAATGTTACCAACATTTGTACAGTCTGACAAACAAAAACCAAACTTGCAGCTTGTACTTTAGACTTTTTGTCCTTTCCTATATTCACTATTCTGCCAAGAATATGCCCAACACTTGCCGGAAAGATGAAATTTAAAGCTTGGCCTGTTAAAACAGATTTTAATGCTTTTTTTATAGAAATTGATTCTATCAGATTCGCTGCAGTTTGCCATTTTGCAGCTTCATAAAACCAGTTTAATGAACAGAGTCCAAATGAAAGCCAAAAATAAATGGCATTGACAGAATGAATGTTAACCAAAAAATATTCTGTTTGAGAGGAGAGAAAAGAGTCTAAAGACCAAATTTTATATACAGAAAATGAAATGATCGTAATAAAAAGTAACAATTTGATTTTGGCAAACCATTGCTCATAAATTACTGATAAAGAGAGACTTTTAAGCAAATTTGCAATAATGTATTAATTCAAATATCAATATAATCCAGCTTATTTCAAAAAATCTTTATTTTCCTCATACCAGGACACAAAACCTTTGATTCCATCAGAAAAATTCATTTTAGGATTATAATCTAAAAGGATTTTTGCTTTTGAGATATCAGCATAAGTAATATCTACATCCCCAGGTTGTTCGGGCAATTGTATAATATTCGGCTCAACTTTCAGAGATTCATATATAGTTTTAATTAAATCTTTCAGTTTAACAGGGTTTCGATTTCCGATATTGATGATTTCATAAACCTTTTCATGACTTGAAACAAAATTTATTGCTGAAATAAATCCATTGACTACATCAGTCACATGAGTATAATCTCTTGCTGTTGAGCCATCTCCATACATTTCAATAGCTTGTCCTGATTCTATTAGCCTTGTAAATTTATGTATTGATAAATCTGGTCTTTGTCTGGGACCATAAAGTGTAAATAGTCTCAAGTTTAAACAACTAATGTTGTACAAAGTATGATATGTATAATTCATCAACTCGCAACTCCTTTTAGAGAATGCATATGGAGATATAGGACCATCAACTTTTTGATCTTCCTTAAATGGAACCTCTTTGTTGTTTCCATAAATAGATGAAGATGAAGCGAATACATATTTTTTTATACTTCTTGACTTCATGAATTCTAAAACATTCATCGTTCCTGTAATATTCACCGAAACATAGTCAAGTGGATTTTTAATAGAAGGTAGCACTCCCGCTTTTGCCGCAATGTGAATTACAAAATCAAAATTGCCTGAAATCTTTTCGAGATCTGATTGAACAGTTATATCAGCCTTTATAAAAGTAAAAAGTGAATAGGTTAGAGAATTATTCAGATTTCTTCTTTTGATGTTTTCATTATAAAAAGGATCAAAATTATCGATTCCTGTAACGGAATGTCCAAGTTCTAAAAGTGCTTCAGAAAGATGCGATCCGAGAAATCCGGCAACACCTGTAATTAGAAAAGATAAAGACAAACGAGAGTTATTAAAATGAAAGAACCGTTAATAAACTTAATTAATGGTTCTTCAAAAATAGTATTTACTACATAGATTTCAATGCGGCCATTATTTTATCAACACTTTGTTGAGAAGGTTCCAGCAAGCAATTGTCTACGACTTTTTGCATTCTTTTCAAAAGTTTGAATTCCCTCTCTGCAAAGCTCTGATTTTCAGAAAGATCAATGGGGAAGGCTTCGTTGTAAGCCAGTCGGGTGATTTCCAGATTTGTAAAAGTTGGTTTCATAGGCATGTTTATGTTTTTCTAACAATTTTCTAAGATTGATTAACGCATACCTCATTCTTCCGAGGGCAGTATTGATACTTACCCCGCTTGCTTCCGAAATTTCCTTGAAACTCATATCAGCGAAGTGCCTCATTATTAGCACATCTCTTTGTTCTTCAGGAAGTTGAGCAATCAGTTTTCTTACCATAAGGCTTTCTTCCTGCTCTATCTGAACAGATTCAGCATTACTTTCAGCAAACTGGAAAGAACTGAATATAGGGCTTCCATTCTCTGTTACGATAAGTGGTTGGCGTTTGTTTTTCCGGATGTGATCTATGGCAATGTTTCTAGCAACCCGAATAATCCAGGGCAGAAATTTGCCGTCTTCGTTGTACTTATTTTCATTTAATAGGCGAATAGCCTTTATAAATGTATCCTGAAACAGATCCTCGGCTAGATATCTGTCTTTTACGATAACAACAATGCTAGTGTAAACTTTTGATTTGTGTCTTTTTAAGAGTTCAACAAATGCTTACTGCTGGCCATTTTGAAATTGCAATACTAATTCAGCATCGCTAAAGATTAAGGCTTGGTTCATTACTACGCTCACAATTTAAATAACGTAGAATTTTATGCCATATTGTATTGGGTAGGTTATAAATTTAAAAGGGTTCGCAAATATTATTAAAACATTCCAAACAACAAAATCATTAAAATAATCTTTGTATTTAAGGTAGATAATTAGAGATTATAATGTTTTATTCTTTTGCTGATTAAAAAGTAACCTTTGTGCAGTAATACTACCTAACTTTAATTTGTTATGCTTTCAATCAATTTCATTTTTCAAATGTAAATTGCAACCATAATGAATCTTCCAGGGAGATATTTTGCTGATATTTTTGAAGGGATAAATTCTTCAATTGGAGGATTATTCCTTACATTAAAACATTTGTTTCAAGCAAGAAAAAGGACAAATGCAGTAGGAATTAGCAATAAGAAATATTTTGAACAAGCTACCGGGGTAGTTACCCTTGAATATCCTACACAATCCTTTCCAATTCCTGATAATGGGCGTTACAGGTTACACAATGAAATAGATGACTGTATAGTCTGTGATAAATGTGCCAAAATATGTCCGGTAGATTGTATTGACATTACAGTAATTAAATCTACAGAAGAAATTGGACTTACATCTGATGGTTCTTCCAAGAGATTGTATGCGTCAACTTTTGATATCGACATGGCAAAATGTTGCTATTGTGGCCTTTGCACAACAGTTTGCCCGACGGAATGCCTTACGATGACTTCAACTTTTGACTTTTCTGAATTTGACGTCAGAAATATGGTCTATCATTTTACTGACCTAACACCTGAAGAAGCGAAGGAAAAACAAAGATTATTTGATGTAAAACAGGCAGAAAAAGCTGCTGCCCTTGCTGCTAAGAGCAAGGTTTCTATTGAAAACCAATCCAATGTTGCTAATTCAGAAGTACAAGCGGATGTCAAGCCTGTATTTAAACCGAAGTTTCCCATAGTAAAACCTGTTGAAAATCAGCAAGATGCACAACAAAACTTAGAACTCACTTCAACTCCTAAACCAATTTTTAAGCCAAAAATGCCAGGTGTAAAAATGGTTGAACCAGTTAATGAAGAACCAATAAATGAGGAAAAAAGTAATCCAACAGTGAATAAACCGGTTTTCAAACCCAGGATACCTGGAATAGTAAAGAAGGAAGATTCGGTTGTTCCATCTTCTGATAAAATCCAGGATATACCCTTGAAGCCTGAACCTGAAGTTGAAAAGGCCATTATGCCAAAACCAATTTTTAAACCTAAAATGAAACCCATTATTCCTCCAAAAAAGGAAGATGATCCTGTATAATATGATGACTGTTGTAGTTTTTGCATTTTTTGCTGGCATTACGGTTTTTTCTGCACTTGCTATTACTTTTCAGAAGAACCTAATGTACTCTGCATTTTATTTACTTGTCACGTTTTTAGGGATAGCTTGCTTATATATCTTGCTTGAAGCTGATTTCCTTGCAGTTACACAGATATTAATTTATGTAGGAGGTATTCTAACTTTAATCCTGTTTGGTGTACTTATTACACAGAGAAGAGAAAACAGGGCATTAATAAGCGGAATCATTTACAGAAAGCGATCTGCATTTATTTCAATTACTTTAGGAGCAATCCTTTGTTATGTAATTTGGAATGAACGATATCGGTTTCATGAAAATAATAAATTACAAAGTTCTGTCCATACCCTTGGTTATGGCTTGATGGGAAATTATTTGTTGCCATTTGAACTGGCCGGGGTTTTGATCCTTGTAATTTTGATAGGGGTTCTTTCTTTGAGTTCTTCCATAAAGCCTCAATAATTCGCCATTGCTACTTATATTCGCCTGATTTTTCAATTTTATGAAACAGCTAGCACTCGCATTTGCAATTGTATTTCTTGCAAATTTATCACAGGCACAAAGCGTTTATGCACCATTAAACAAAGACTACAGCCATCTTGTTGACAGGTATGAAATTCTGAATGGAACAATTTCAAACGATCTTCACACTTCTTTTAAGCCCTATTTCCGGGACAATGTATATAAACTGGCTGCAAAAACGCCTCTAGATTCATTAGTTGAATTGAATCGAGTGGATTCATTTAATATACGCTATTTAAAAGATGATAACTGGGAATGGGCAGATTCTGCTCACTTGGAAGGAAATTCAAAGAAACCAGTATTCAGGCGCTTCTACAAAAAGAAAAATGCCTTGTACAATTTCAGAAATGATGATTTTGATGTCCAGGTAAATCCTGTTTTTTATGTTTTGGGTGGAAAGGAAAACGGGGGTTTGTCAACAAATTTTATCAACACCAGAGGAGCAGAAGTTCGAGGAAGCATTAATAGAAGGGTTGGTTTTTATAGCGTTATCACTACCACACAAGCTCTATTTCCTAATTATGTCAGGGAAAGGATAAATACTCCAGGGTTGAGGGCCGTTCCTGGTGAAGGATATTTTAAAACTTATCAGGCAAATGGAGTTGACTATTTTACGGCGAGAGGTTATGTAACTTTTAAATTAACCAAGAACATAAATTTCCAATTTGGACATGACCGGAATTTCATCGGAAATGGTTACCGTTCCTTAATACTTTCTGATTTTAGTTCACCGTATTTATTTGCTAAAATCCAGACCAAAATCTGGAAAATACACTATACCAATCTGTATGCTCAGATGTTCAACAATACCAATGTTTTTAAGGATACTACTTACAGTAAGAAGTTTATGACCTTACATCATTTAAGTATAAATATTGGCAGACATTTAAATGTTGGGCTTTTCGAATCTATTGTATATACAAGGGCAAATAATCAATTTGATCTCAATTATTTAAATCCAATAATTTTTTACAGATATGCAGAAACCTATCAAGGAAGTGGAGATAAAGCTACTCTTGGATTAGACTTTAAATTAAATTTTGCAAGAAGGGTTTCAATCTATGGTCAGCTTGTTTTGAATGAGTTTAGGATTAATGAAGTTAGAAATGGCAATGGTTGGTGGGGAAACAAGCAAGCTTACCAATTAGGTTTCAAGTATATAGATTTTGCAGGTTTGAAAAACGTGGATTTGCAATTTGAAGTAAATGCAGTAAGACCTTACACTTATACTTCAGTAAACGGACAAAACAACTATTCTCATTATAACCAACCTTTAGCCCATCCAATGGGAGCAAATTTTGTAGAAGTGGTAGGAGTTCTGAGAGTGCAACCACAGAAAAGGATTTTTATAACTGGTACGGGAATTCTTACCAGAGTAGGACAAAGTGATAGTACTACTAATTTTGGCAATAACATTTTTACTCCTTATGATAAAGTGCCATCCACAAGGTCATATGGAAATTACATTACTCAAGGAGTAGCAACCAATATTGCTTATGCTGAATTAAACATTAGTTACATGCTAAGACATAATTTATTTATTGACCTAACTCAATTGTTCAGAGAGCAGTTTACTGATAAAAGTAATCCGATTTACAGAAGATCAACTTCCTTTTCTTCTTTTAGCATAAGATACAATTTCGGCCAGAAGCAACAGGCATTTTAATCCTCCTAACAAATAATCTCTGAATTACAGAGTAAGATAAATGAAAACTTATTTAAGAATATTAAGTTATGGCAAAGAATATTCGGGACTTGTGCCTTTGTATTTTCTATTTGTAGTATTATCTGTCGTTTTTGGATTATTAAATTTTGGTTTATTAATCCCTTTATTGAACATCATCTTTGGATCTATTCAGGATGAAAATTTGCTTAAATACCAGGTTCAGCCTGAGTTTAACTTCAGCATTGAAACGGTTAAAGGAAATTTCTACTATTTCTTTAATTCATTTTTAAAGGATCCCAACCAGGGCAAATTAGGTGCTCTAAAATATGTATGTGCGATTATTATAGCTTCCGTATTTTTTGCAAATGTATTCCGATACCTGGCAGAAAGAATCCTGACCCGCATTCGTGCAGGTTCGATCCGGAATATCAGGAAAGCCATTTTTGACAACGTATCACAATTACATCTTGGTTTTTTCACCAATGAGAAAAAAGGTGATATTATGGCGCGCCTTACAAGCGATGTTCAGGAATTAGAATACACTGTGTCAGCCACTTTGAGTGGGATGTTAAAGGATCCAATCAGTATAATTGGTTATTTTATCTTTCTCTTTTATATGTCTGCAGAACTAACTTTTTTCTGTCTGATATATTTCCCAATATCCAGTTTAATTCTGGCTCAAATAGTGAAGTCTCTTAAAAAACAAGCTATTGATGGCCAGAATGCCATCAGTAACATTATGAGCATGTTGGATGAAACTCTGTCAGGTATAAAAATTGTAAATGCTTTTAATGCAAGAGGTTATGTAACAGACAAATTCGATTATTTAAACAACAGGTATTCTGAAGTATACCGGTCAATGCAAAATAAAAGAGACCTTGCCTCACCTGTTTCTGAATTTTTAGGTGTTACGCTTGTAACAGGTTTACTGTTATATGGTGGAATGCTGGTTTTAAATAAAGAATCTTCATTAACTGGCGTGCAGTTTATCGCCTATATAATTTTGATTGTGCAGACTTTGATCCCGGTTAAATCAATGTCGTCTTCTTACAGTACGATTCAGAGAGGTTTAGTAGCCGGTGAACGGATATTCGAGTTGACCGATGCTGAAACTCTGATAAAGGACTCTCCTAATGCCATAGAAATCAAGGATTTTACGAATCAGATTGAGTTTGTCAATGTAGGATTTGCTTACAAAGGCAAACAGGTTTTGCATGATATAAACCTGAAAATCGAAAAAGGAAGAACCATTGCACTTGTAGGTCCTTCTGGTGGAGGAAAATCTACCCTGGCAGATCTTTTGCCTAGGTTTTATGATGTCCAGGAGGGTGATATCAGGATTGATTCATTGTCTTTGAAAGAGTGTACTTTACATTCCTTGCGAAATAAAATGGGCATAGTAGGACAGGAGGCAATATTATTTAATGATACTATTTTCAATAATATTGCATTCGGGAAAATAGATGCCTCACTTCAGGATGTAGAAGCTGCAGCCAAAATTGCAAATGCCCATGATTTTATTGTGCAAACAGAAAATGGTTATCAAACAGTAATTGGTGAACGCGGCTCCAGGCTTTCTGGTGGTCAGCGTCAGAGGTTAAGTATTGCCAGAGCGGTATTAAGAAATCCTGAAATTCTCATACTGGATGAGGCTACTTCTGCTTTAGATAATGAGTCTGAAAAGCTTGTACAAGAGGCCCTTAACAAGTTAATGAAAGGCCGCACTTCATTGGTAATTGCTCATAGGTTAACTACAATTCAACAAGCTGATGAAATAGTAGTTATTGATAAAGGTAGGATTGTTGAGCAAGGTCCTCACGATTTTTTACTTGCCAAAGATGGCCTTTATAAAAAGCTTTGGGGACTGGCTGAATTTTAGTTTAGCATTTTCTAGGCTGAATCGGTATCCAAATCTCTTCTTCAGAATTCTCATCGTTGTTTTTGTGTTTTTCTCCTAACAATTCAAAGTGAGGTCTATCTGCTAGATCATAGATTGAATTTGGAAACCAGGTTCCAAATATGTATTGAAAAATACTGTTATCCGTATTTAGGCCTATGTAATTAAAAACAGCGTATAACCCACCAGGTAATATAAATGTATCCAATCCTTCCGGGACATTGTCAAAAGTATGTACTTCAACAGTTGCCCATTTAACGGACATCTTAGTTGGATTAAAGCTTGCAAAGTATGTAGGTTCATAAACCTGCATAGAAATAATATTGTTGCTGATGTTGTTCTTTATCTCTTTTCTTCTTGGCATAAATCTTCTCCAAAGCTCTGCAGTCTTATTGTCTGCTAAACTCATTGCTAACCGCATTCCAATTAATTTTTTTTCACCTAAGTTTTCAATCTGCGGAAACATAGAATATTGGTATTGCTTACTCTTGTTTTTTTATCATTAACATAGGAAGATAAAAGTAAAATTTGATAATCTAACTTTACAAGTATAATATGATCTTGATGAAGTGTACTTTTGAATTTCTTTAATAAGGCATTTTTGTATGATCATTAAAAAATTACTAGTTCCTTTTATCAACGATAAGATATTGTTGAATGCGGAACATTGTTACATAGCTACTGCTTCAGTTTCTGAACCTGCTTTTGATTTTTTAATGTCTAAAATCCCTCCAAAATGTAAAGTGGATATTGTAACTGGCTTAGACTTTCCTACCGATCCAGAAGTTCTTACTAAGGCACTAAAGCAATATCCCAACCGCATAAATTTCAAAATATATACTAAAAACACTTTACACTCAAATGCTTTTATTTTTGATTTGCCTTTTAGGAAAATGGTAGCCTTTATAGGTTCTGGCAATTTTTCTATTGATGGCTTTAAAAACAATGAAGAGCTTTCTTATAAAGTAGATACAGAAAAAGGAGTAGAAGAAATTAAAACCTGGTTTAGGTCTTATTTTGAATATGCTGAAGATCTTACAGAAAATATGGTAACCGAATATGAAGAGATCTTTCCTTCCCTTTTAGAAAGAGAAGCAAGGTCGAAACAGGAGAAACAGGAATTTAACGAATGTATTTCACGACCTTTTAATTGGGAAAAATCCAACTTAAAAGACCAATATTTTCAAGAAGAAAACTACAGGATTTTTGAGCAACATAAAGTATCCACAAGCACACAATTAGTCCATTTTCAGCGAACTGAAGTTCAAAAAAAGCTTTTAGAAGTTCATGAACAGTTGAAACCAATTTTAAAAACTTTAAAACTATTTCCAAATTCAGATCCAAATAAAATAGTAAGCAGCCTTGACCCTCACCTACATTTAGAGAATAAAGTAAAAAGCATGTGGCTTACATATGGTAGGGGAGAAAAGGAACTGAAGGAGTACCATGCAAATATCTCAGATATGATTTGCATGCAGATTATCATCCGCAGAAAAGATGTAAGTATTTGGTTGACAGTAGGTAATCAAACCTTGGGTAAAGTTGATCGGGGTTACTTTCGAAATGCAATGAAGGATGATTCTTATAGAAAGAAATTTTTTGATCTCCTCAAAGGTTTGGGTGAAGATTATTGGATTGAAGTTGCGTGTGAGAAACATACAGTTACCTTCTTTAAAAATGTAGAAGATTTGGAGATTTTCACTGCAAGAGACAGTTTGCATTTTGATTTTAAAGTCGGAAGAACTTATCAACCAAACCATCCTGACCTGTCCTCAACTTTATTTATTGCAACTGTTCAAAATGAGATCACTAAGTTGCATCCATTATATAAGTTGATGAAAGACAAGTCTCATGAGTAGTTTATTTTAACTGTCCGAACATTAAACTTACATTTTAAGTGTTTCTGGCAAAGTTTTTATGAATTTATTTGAGCTGCCACAATGGAAACCAAGGGTATTTTAAGAATAGGAACAAGTGGAATAGTTGTCCCGGGAAAAAAAACAGATTATCCTGAAATATACCGATCGGGCAGCCGACTTGCTTATTACAGTTCTTTGTTTCCAAGTGTAGAAATTAACAGCACCTTTCATAAGGTTCCAAAAGCTTCCACCTTTGCAAAGTGGTCTTCTGAAGTTCCAGAATCTTTTAAATTTACAATAAAGCTTTGGAGAGGAATTACGCATGCAAAAAAGCTTAAATTTAACCTACAGGATATTGATTTTTTCATAGAGGCTGCCAGTCAGATAGAGAATAAAAAAGGTTGTTTGCTTGTTCAGTTCCCCGGCAGTATCACTTCAGATTATTCTGAGGAGGTGGAAGAAATTCTTCACCGTATTAATACTTTTCAGGAAGAGTATAAATGGCAGGTGGCCATTGAGTTAAGAAATATAAGTTGGTATCAGGAAGTAACTTATGATTTACTGGATAAATATGGTGTTTCATTAGTTTATCATGATTTAGCAGCGTCAAAACCCTCTTTCATAAGTCAAAAGGTGAATATAGTTTACTTGAGATTCCATGGACCAACTGGCAATTACAGAGATTCTTACTCAGAGCAGTTTCTTAATGCTCAGGCAATTTCTATTCGTAATTGGTTGTTAGAAAATAAGGAAGTGTATGTTTATTTTAACAACACGATGGGCGGTGCTTTAAACAATGCCAGGTATTTACAAGATATTTTAATTAGGCCTTGAATTTTATTGAACTCTACACTTTAATTTCTGAAAGTCGTAAAAATAAAATTACCTTTAATGAAATGGGAAACCCAGCGGATCTTCGAAATTCCAGTAATAATTTGCCAAATCACATTATCCTTTTCGATGGTGTTTGCAATTTGTGCAATGCCGTAGTTCAATTTATACTGAGAAATGATTCAAGAAAAGTGTTCAAATTTGGTTCACTACAATCAGCCGAAGGACAAAAATTGCTCGAATTAGCAAACCTTCCAAAACAGGATTTTGATACTTTTGTGTACTTCAGAAATGGTGAGTGTTTAATAAAATCGACAGCAGCTTTAATGGTCTTAAAAGAAATGGGAGGTGTATTTAGATGGTTTTATCCTTTCATTTTCGTCCCTCAATTTTTAAGGGATAGCATCTACAGCCTCGTTTCTAAATCTCGATATTCACTTTGGGGCAAAAAAAATGAATGTATGTTGCCAGACCCTTCCATAAAGGATAGATTTATTTCTTAGATTCAAGCCAAAATACTTTATTGCAACCACTTGCAACCATGAGACTATTAAAAGATCTGCCAAACGACCTTTCTGTATTAAGCTTGTTCAGAATATTCAGGGAAGGAAAAATGAAATTGCCTTTGTTGGAGTATGAGAATATGGAAGGCTTGACCAGGGAAAGCTTTAAAATTCTGGAGAAGGAAGGCTATGTTCATCTTTTTACCGGCGATTATGATGAAGAAACTGGTATGCAAGATGCCGAAACCATGTTGTATTGTTTTTTGACCAAAGAAGGCCAGGAATTGTATAGGGAGTTGAGGCTGAAAAATTTAGGATATGTTAAGCAATTTTTCTTGAACCTGAAAAGTGTCATCAGTTAAAGAAAACTTTTAACCTGATTTAACCCTGCCAACATTTAGAAAATCTAAATAGCTATAAAGTGGCTCTACTGATTTGGAGCTCTTTACAGATCTCAGTAATTGACGATTTACTCTTAGGATCATTATCCAGATAAAGTGTTCTGGCTTTGGATGCTTTTTTCCTTGCAGATGCTGAAAGCCCGTGTCAAAGCCAGAAATAAGGTCAAGTGAATCTCTGATTGAACTGCCAAGCCTATCAAGTTTCCAAACTAGGACAATGTCACCTTCTCTAAGTTGACCTTTTAATTTTTCAAGTTGAGGACGCTTTTTACTTTCCCCCAACTTTTTCTTCAAAGATAAATCCACATCCATGCTTTTTTAATGCATCAATTCGAAGTTCTAAATTTTGGTTTTTTGTCGAAACCCGTGCGTATCCAATCTTCATTAATATAGTTATAACCTTACCTTTGTAAATTATAAAAATAGACTTAGTTATTCATACTTTAATCCTTAATTAGGATAAGTATCTGTTAAGAAATGATGCGGTAATATAAAGTCTGTTTATACCCTCATTTGCATGAACTGACAATCAAGAGCCCTAAAAAAAATTGGCTTATAATAAAAGATTATTGAAGCGTATTTTGTGATTGTATTATATTAAACTATTTCCAATAGTCCTTTTCATAACCAGCACATACATATAAAAACATTTAATTAATAAAAATCTTTATTGCAACATCATGCCCAAAGTATGACCTACCTTTAACCTTGGTTTCCTATTATCCCAATTTGAATATGGTTGATTACTCCTTCCTGTTATTATTTTAAATTTAATAGTGATAAGATTAAACTAAATTAACTAAGAACTTTTAAACTCTTGTAGATAGTGTCTTTTAGAAATGTTTTTGTATTGCTAATATCTTTGGTCTCAGTAAAATCCGTTAATGATGGTAAGTTTTGCATGAAAAAATAAAGATTTCGTGACATTAATAGTACGGTGCTTGCAAGATTTCTGGAATATGGATACTCAGGGTTAATTTCTTTAAATATTCCTGCAATCCTACTACATAAAGCTTTATAAGGTTTATAAAATCCATACTCATTAAATTTGGTAACATCGTGGTTAAGGTAGGATTTTGAAGATTCTTTTATAACAAGCATGTGAAGTATTCTCTTATCAACTATAGGGCCACCATCAATATAATCTTTGGTATTCAGTAATAAGACATCCAATAGAATGTCTACTTTTTTCTCCGAATTTTCAATATTATTACTTTTGAAAACTACAAGATATTCCAGCCATTGCCAGTACCAGCTCAAAACATATAACAATAGCATTTGTTTATTTTCAAAGTAACGATATATACTTGATTCTGTAGTATTCATTTCTTTCGCAAGTTTTTTAAAAGTAAAATCCTCTATTCCTATCTCTTCAATCATTATTATTCCGTTCCTGAGGATATTTTTTCCCAGATCGGAAGTTTTAGGATCACGTAGGTAAAGCTTGTCATTTATATTTATATCCAGGTTCCACTCCATACAGTCTTATAAGATTCTTAAAAATACGAAATAAAAGTATTGTATTAATAAATGATAGTATTACTTTTGCAATAGAAAGTATAGCAAGCATGTTTAAAACATTAACTCTTATGAAAATACCAGTGTATTTATTTGGCATATTGATTCCGTTATCAGGAATATGCCAAAACTCTGTCCTAAATCCAGAAGAAGGTTTAAAAAAATTAAAAGAGGGGAATGAACGATTTGTAAACGGGACGAGCCTAAAGCCTAATCAGGATATAAAACGTATTAAACAGGTTGCATTGGGTCAAAATCCATTTGCGATCATAGTAGGGTGTTCTGATTCAAGAGTGCCGAATGAAATAATATTCGATCAAGGTTTAGGAGATTTATTTATAGTAAGAACAGCTGGCCAGGTATCCACTTATGCTTCATGGGGTAGTATTGAGTTTGCACATTTTATCCTTGGTTCAAAACTAATTGTGGTGTTGGGACATACAAAGTGTGGTGCTGTTTCTGCCGCTTGCAAGGTTCCGACTGTACCTGGGCACATTGTAACACTTATCAATAGTATAAAACCAGCAGCAGAAGAAGCAAAAAAGCATCCAGGTGATCAGGTAGAAAATGCAGTGAAAATCAATGTTGCTATGCAAGTAAAACAACTAAAGGACCTGGAACCTGTTTTACGTGGCGCAGTGGAATCAAATCAGCTAAAAATAGTAGGAGCTGTATATGACCTTGAAACTGGTCTGGTAGAATTTCTTTCAGAAGATTACCTGAATACCCTAAAATAACCAAAGTTAATTATTCATTATGCAATTCTCTGATTTGTTTCAAAATTTTCTGAATACCCCAG
This sequence comes from Cytophagales bacterium, assembly GCA_014376535.1. Taxonomy (GTDB): domain Bacteria; phylum Bacteroidota; class Bacteroidia; order Cytophagales; family UBA9547; genus UBA9547. The sequence goes on from JACMRH010000185.1 coordinate 17,382, forward strand.
TTCTCTTCTTTTTTCTGGGAATGATAGCGATCGCTCTTAAATCCAATCTTGAAATACCTCAACCGCTTCCCAAGTTTATTTCACTTTATCTTTTGTTTTCTATTGGAATAAAGGGAGGGGCAGAATTAAGTCATAGCGGATTTGGAAATGGAATATTAGGAATATTAGTAGTGGCCATATTAATGTCAGCACTTGTCCCGGTATACGCTTTCTTTATACTAAAAAAGAAAACAAGCATTCCTAATGCAGCTGCACTTGCTGCAACTTATGGCTCTGTCAGTGCGGTTACCTTTATCACTGCTGTTGCTTTTCTTCAAAGCAAAAATGTTGCATTTGGTGGACATATGGTGGCAGCAATGGCACTTATGGAAGCCCCCGCCATTATTATGGCAGTTGTTCTGTATAAACTACATAATAAAGTATCAGATAATAAAACAACACTTGGACATACCATTAAAGATGCTTTTACAGAAGGATCTATTATTATGATCCTGGGAAGCCTTTTAATTGGGTTGATTGTTGGCCAGAAGGGATTTGAATCTGTGAAACCTTTTGCAGGGGATATGTTTAAAGGTATACTTTGTCTTTTTCTTCTGGATATGGGACTGGTAGCTGCAAGAAGATTAAAAGATCTAAAGGAAACCGGAATGTTTTCTCTGGTTTTTGCACTCTTAGTTCCTTTATTAAATGCTATAATCGGTATTTTCCTTGCATATCTTTTAAACATGAGTCAGGGAGATGCCCTTATGTTCACAGTTCTTTGTGCGAGTGCATCTTACATTGCTGTGCCCGCTGCAATGAGGGTAGCTATTCCAGAATCTAATCCTGGAATTTATGTTCCCATGTCGCTGGCTATTACTTTTCCTTTTAATGTAGTTTTCGGAATCCCTCTTTATTATTATATTATTCAGAATTTTATTTAACAAATATTAATATGATAAATCTTCAAAAAGTAGAAATAATTACAGAAAAAAGATCAATTGACGAAGTAATCAGGATACTGGAATCGCTAGGAGTAAATGGGTATACGGTTATAAGAAATGTTACCGGCAAAGGCAAGAGAGGAATAAAGCACGGAGATGATCTTAACGATGTATTTATTAACAGCTTAATCCTGGTCGTGTGCGATGAATCGCAGGCTATTGCTATTGTAAAGGAAATGAAAGTATTCCTTCAAATTGTAAGCGGAGTTTGCTTTGTTTCAGATGTCAAATATGTTGTCCATTAGTGAGCTAATTCAAATTAAAAATTAATGAATATCACATAACTATTCATTAAATAAACCTTTTTGATTGCAAAATTAAAGAGTTTTACTTAAAACGAGATAGTTATGATACCAAATTCTAATTTTTGTTACGGTTCGTACTCTCTTTCAAAAAAGAATATAAATCATAAAGCCCAGTGAAATGAGAATATTATTTTTATTGATACTTACTTTTTATTTGACCCTATATGAACTCTACGCACAAAGTTTTGACCTGGGCAGTTGGAATATTCTGAATTTAAAATACAACCTTGACCAGAAATCCTTGATAGTAAATAAAGGTAGATAGGAATTCTCGCATGTCTTTATCTTACAAATTGAAATCTTAACTCTACAACTATTCCAGATGTTTGCATTTGGTAACGCATCAGAACTCATACATTATCTCCATAATTACAGATCCTTTTTTTGCTGCTTCCAGGTTTGGGAACTTATATCCACCAATTAAAACAATGTGTTTAAAATTTAATTGAATGGCACTAATCAGTGCCCCTAAATCGTGTGTGCCTGAAAACCAATCAGCTATAATTAGAAACTTGTCTTTGTAGATAGGCTGTTCCACTCCACCCATAAATGAAAACGGATTTCGTTCTGTTACTTTCCTTTCCGTTATACCATTTTGGGTAGTACTCAAAGTATCGTAGCCAAAAAGTTCTGCAGAACCATAGCTTAAACCATAAGTGAGGCGGGTTTTTGTTCTGTCCAATTTGTTGCTGAACATGGCGTATGACCAACCTCCAACTGATTTTCTGTCTGAACTGAACAAAACATTCTGACCAAAAACAAATTTCATTTCTGGTAGTGGCACTGACTTCAGGTCTATAATTTTTTTAAAACCAAGGCCTAAACTTTCGTGCGAAAGAGGAGAATTGGAAATATTCGCAAAAGAAACAGTCACCTCCAGATTTTTCGCAGCACCATAACACATAAAATTAAAACTGTTCCATTTCATTTTGTCATAAGACCAGGAGTTTATCTGAGATTCATGGGTAAACATAAATCGTTTTTCAGGTGCCACATCTGCACTTGGTATTCCCGCTATGAGCGATTGGGAATAAGATCTGTTAATTAGGCAGATTAAAATCGCAAAGGTGAAGAGGTTCAGCTTATTCAAAGGAAAGTTATATAGAATAAATAACAGAGAGAAGGCTATAACCCTCTATCTGTAAACTTTTCAAAATTATTAAGATGGAATACCAGATTTCTCAGATACATTACCTAGTTAAGTTAATTAAATTTTTTCCACCTGAGCAATGTTTTTAGCCATTTTTTGATAATTCAATATCGTAAATGCTCTCGTGGTAGTTCATTTGCTGGATTAGAAAGTGTATATGTCTGGAAATAACCTTGTAATTGAAAAGACGCAGAAAAAATCCCTATAACAATAAGTATAAAAGGTTTTACACTGTTTATTAAATTTATCTTTTGCTTTAATTTCATCAACTGCTTCATTAAAAATCACAATAAAATTTCAGGCATAATTCCCGCTTTGTAGTACAGTTCACAGTAAGCCTTGTACACTTCAGTATTCACTTTGATATTTTTCAAAATGGCTTCAATCGCTTTCGTATCGTAAAAATTTATTTTCAATAAGTTTCCTTCTCCGGCTTGAAACTTTGTTATCTCACCATCACGGACTTTTATATAATTCTGGGTAGCTTTTTGTTGGGTTTCCCTGTTCCTGATATAATTGTTAAGTTTATTTTGTGATGCTTTAATGTTGTTGGTTGTTTCAAGAGTTAGCATTCGCTGTTCCCAGGAAACCTGCTCGGTTTTAAACATTACTTCTTTATACTTGGCCCTTTCTTTTCTTAAAAAAAGTGGCTGGTTTATCGTTAGTATTATTTTATTATTGTTGGCTATGTATTTTTCATTCCACAAACCTGAGTTGACGTTGCTATTTCCTGCCTTTACCAAAAGCTTTCCCGTAAGGTCTATATTTGGCAATAGAAAATCCCTGGCCAGCTTTTTATCAATAGAGAGCGATTTTAATTTCAGGTTTACTTTATTTATTTCAGGATGGCCAGATAATGCATTTTGGATAAACAGTGGGGATAGGGCCCTTGCCGTATTTAAAATTGTGCTGTCTGGATATGGCCTCAGTGAATCAGAAATCTCCCGGGGACGGCCGGTTTCGTCCCAAATGTAATTTGAGGCAAAAAGACGGGCGTTAATTAAGTCAGTTTCAGCCTGCTGTAGATCTGCTGTCCGCTCAAATAAAAGCAAGGATGATTCTACAGAATCAATCATGCTAATGTCCCCCACTTCTATTGATGCTTTTACCATTTTAAAGTTGGCTTCAGCATTGATTTTGCTGTTGCTAATGGCAGTATATTTTTGATATGCAAAGTACCAGTCCCAATAGGCAACTGAAGCGTCATACAGGACTTTATTTACAATTTTCTGTCGTTCTGCTCTTCCGATTTCATTCATTAACCTTGCCTGGCTGACAGCTGCCCTTCGGTAATCAATTAACATTCCCTGGCCCAAGGGCAAAGTGTACCCCACATAAGCTAGTCCACCCGCAGGTGTAACATCAGTTGGATTTTGAAATACTCCATTGTTGTCTTCAAAGCCAGCCGAGAGGTCTCCTATCCAGGTTGGCACTTTCAGGTAATTATCAAAATATCCGTAATACAGTTTTCCTCCGAATGTCTTTTGGGTGTAGTCGCTGTGTAAGAGAGGATCGAAATTTCCTTTTGCTTTTTTAATTTCGTTATATGCTATTTTTTCAGTAATTGCTGCTTGCTTACTTACAGGATGAAATTCCTTCACCATACTTAAGTAAGTTACAAAAGGAAAAGGTAACAGACCGTCTGAAGCCTTCGTGTAAATGCAAATCTTAAGCATTAGAAATAGCAAGCTTATAATAAATTTAGGCTGGCTTTTCATTATTTATTTTCTTTATACTTACTTTCTTTTTTTGATGACTTGAGAACTTCGTTAGGAGGAAACCCATTCATTTCCCGCCATATCTCATACCAAATGGAAACATCGTTCAACATTGCCCATGCTTTTACACCTGATCCCATTGGAAGGATTTCCGGCCATTTCTTATTTGAATCATCTGGCACTACCAATAACCTATACAGACCATCGGTATCTACTTTGTCTACCACTTTAACAATTCCTCCAAACGTACCGAAGCTGGCACCTTGCCATCCTGAAAAAACAATTACGGGCCAGCCTTCAAATTGCAACCTTACAGGTGCCCCGGACTTGATCAATGGAATATCTATTGGCCTGAGGTATATTTCAGCGGCCATCTCCCGGTTAATGGGCAAAATATTTATAACCGCCTCGTTCTCTTTTACCACATCGCCAAGGCCAGCCTGCGTTGCCTTGATGACAAACCCGTCTTGAGGTGCCAATATAAAATAAAAACCACTTCTTAACCTTAAGCTCTCCAGCTCATTATCCATTTTCATAATTTCTGCTTCTGCCGTAAAGACATAAGAAATAGTAGCCTCATACTCGGCCATCGCTTTAAAAATTTTATCCTGATATTCGGCCCGTACGGTATTCAGTTCTATTAGAGCATTTTGCAAGTCCTGTATGCTGTAAGCCAGTTTGTTATGGGCAGAATTAAGTTTTGCCATACTTTCCTGGTACTTAGAACGTTTGTTTTCTGTTTCCGTCAAAGATTTCAAACCCTGTTTTAAAAGTCCTTCAGTACGTTCCAACTGAGTGATTTGCACTTTATTTTCAAATTTTACCGCCTCCAGGTCCATACTGTCTATTCTTACCTTTTGCCTGGCTTGCTCTACCTTGTTCTGTGTTTTACTAAAACTAAGGTTGCTGGTCAATTTCAATATCTCTATTTGGGAGGAATAGGCCTGCGCTTTTGCCCGGTTCGCACCGATTGAAGATTTTTTTGATTTTATCTGAGATGCTAGCCTTTCAAGCATCCTTGGGTCTAAGAACTTTTCTTTTGTTTCCTCAAGAGTTACAATTGTATCTCCTTTTGTCACTCGCTGTCCCTCAGAAATGTGCCATTTAGATATTCTGCCGGTAATAAGACTGGGGATAGCCTGCGTCCTGCCTTGGGGCGAAAAGGCCGTAATCTTACCTTTTCCTTTGATGTTTTGGGTCCATGGAAGGAACAAGCCTAAAAATATCATTAATAAAAATCCTCCAAACCACCAGGCAAATATTTTGCTGTGTTTAGGTTTTTGCAGAAGCTGAAGGGAGTAAAAGTCGTCCCTTTCCGGAAACAGGTAATTCATAATTATATCAGGTTAGTAAGGTGACCGGCGTTTTTCAGGCTTTCAAAAGTGTCTTCAAACAAACTCTCGCCCTTGTCAAGTATTATAGTCCGGTCACATTTTTGCATCACCAATGGATCGTTGGAAAGAAATACAACAGTCCATGCACGTTTTATATCCAGAATTTTGGCCAACATTTTTTCTGTTTGCCTTTTATCAAAATTTAAAGACTCTATATCTATGACCAATAACTTGGGTCGTTTGCAAATGGCCCTGGCAAGAATAATTCTTTGGGTAAAATCCTGGTGAAAATCATTGTTCTCGCCCGATAATTCGGTGTTGATACCTTCTTTTAGTTTGTTCACCGTTTCTCTAAGACCGGCAATTTCCAAAGCCCACAAGACCGAACTGATAGAAATATTTGATTTCCCGAGGGTTATGTTTTCAAGAATAGTTCCATGAAAAACATCCTCCTGTGATATATTATCACCTACATGGCTTATGAAACTGTTAATGTTTAAATTCCTTATTGGTATATTATTTATGTTGAGAGCACCTTCATAGGCAGGATAATACCCGATCAATACATTGGCGAGTGTTGTTTTACCACTTCCGGAAAATCCTGAAAAACAAATCTTTTCACCTGTTTCAATATTAAAATTGATCCGATTCAAAGCATATATTTCTTCATTTTGAAATTTAAATCTAAGTTCCCTTGCCTCAATTGAAAAACCTTCCCCGTCGCTTAAGCTTTCTATGGTAATTCCTGTAGGCGTCTCAACCGGCAAATCCATTACTGCGCCAATTTTTTCAATTCCTGTAAGGACATCATATACCACATCAATCTTTAAAATGATCTTTTCAATAGCTGCCATGATCATGATAATAACTATTTCCGATGCTATAAACTGACCAAGGTTTATCTGTTCGTTGAGAATAAGCATACATCCAAGGACCAAAAGCCCTCCTGTAACAAATGTTTTGAAAAAAATAAATGTGGTATACTGAACGGAAAGCACACGAAAGTGATCTTGCCTTGAATGCAGGTAATTGATGAGGTAGTGGTCTGTTTTCTGCATAGGCAAATTAGAGTATCCTGCAAGCTTAAAAGTACTTATGCTCCTCGCTATTTCCTGAAGCCAATAAGCAAGTTTATACTTGTATTTAGATTCATACAAGCTGGTTTTCAGTCCTTTGTACGAGGTAAGCCTTATAATGGCAAAGAGTACAACCAGTACAACAACCCCAAAAGCAATAAAGGATATATGGTAAAAACTTAAAAGCAGCAGGCCGAGTACAATTTGGACTATGGCTACAGTAAAATCTACCAGGATACTTGATACACCTTTTTGTAAACTAACCACCTCAAAAAAGCGATTAACTATTTCAGGAGCATAATTTCCCTTAAGTTCTTTCATTTTCAACCTTGGAATCCGGTAAGCAAATTCAAAAGCAGTTCTAGCAAAGATCCGTTGTTGAATATGCTCAACCAGGTTGATTTGCATAAGTTGTAAAGCCCCATGTACCAGGGAGCCAAGTACAATAAGTGCTATAAGCACAGTGACTGAGGTATTCATCTGCTGGTTAGAAACAAACCCTATGATCGCCTGAACGCCCAGTGGAAGGCTTAGGCTTACTATTGATGCAAAAATAGAATAGGCATAAATATATCCTATCGCTTCCTTTTCATTGTTTAGGAATTTAAAAAACCGCTTAACAGGGTCAAAAGGCGGATTAGTATTGTTTTCATCGGTGGCTGAATAAGTTATCTCTTTGGGGAATGCAGTTATAACCAGTTTACCACTTCTATCATCTGTCTCTTTTATAATATCATGCCTGTCAGCTAGTTTGATAATCCAAGCATCAATGTCCTTTAAATAAATTTTTTCGTTTATGCTATTGATGTAAAATGGATTGCCATTTTTCTCTTTCGAAACAAATACTGGCTTCCATTCATTGTTATGATTATTTTCAAAAACAATAAATGGAAATGTAGAATCAATTATTGTTTTCTTTAAATTCTGATCGGATACAACATAAGAAAGATAAATTAAATTTAGCGACCCACCAGAATCAACAAGAGCATCCAAAAAAGCCGCCGGAGATAAATCAGGCACCATTTTATACCTGTTCTCAATGTTCAGCAAGGCTTTAGTATCCTCTTTAACAATGTAATGTTTAATAAAAGCTTTATGTAATAAACTTACAGCTTGTGCATGAACCATATCACTTATATTTTTAAGTTGACCAGACCAGAGAAAAAAGATTTAAACCAGTATTTTCTTCGTATGATTTCTTATTAAAGCGTCAAAGGAATCATTAGCTTGTGTTATAGGAAGACTATACAAAGGAACATGCTCTCCATGCAATTTTTTAATATAGCCTTGTATTTCAGAAAATAGAACTGCTCGTGTTTGTGCTGTTATAACAACGTGAGAATTAGCAACAAGTACTCCTCTATCTATTCTATAGATAACATTCTTGATATGTAAAGATGCATTTGCAACCAATTCTGCTGTTAGGAGATCATTTATTAACGCTTTTGCCTCGTTTTCTTTGTTCATGTATATAATCACGTTTATCATAATCTTAATTAATAGTAGATACCATTCTTGATCGTTACCACAAAGCCATTATCTCCAACAAATTGAATTAATATTCTCTCTTAAAATAAAGCTTCAGAATTTTCAATTACCACAACAGCGATTAATTTGGCAATTGTTAAAAGCAAAGTAAGAATAACATAGTATTGGTATCAATAAAGATACTATTTATTCTATACGAAATAGTAATACTATTGTTTAACTGAACAAATTTATACTTTGATTTTCTATTAAGAAGCTACCCTAAAAATCGATGTTAATGTCTTACCCGATTAAGCAAATGCTATATTAGGATATTGCTGAAAAAAGAATGTGAGATAGATATTCTTCTAACTGGGTGTAGTTATTGTCTTTTATTTTAATATCTGTAAGTGAAGGCAAATGCTGAGAAAAAAATACCTGATTGTGTGAAGCCTCCATTACAGTGCTAACAAGTGAATGTGAATACCTAAAAGTAGGATTGACCTCCAGTATTATTTCAGCAATATTATTACATAGCTGTTTATATTCTCTGTACAACCCGTCCTTATTAGCTTCATCGACTTCCTTAGTTAAATATGCTTTTGAAGATTCAGAAACCACGATCCTGTAGAGAGCAGCTTCATCTATTTCTGTATTTATATCATCCAGATGGGCCTGTGAAATAATTCTTAAAATAATTTTAAGTCTTTCTTTTGGGCTTTTAATATTGTTTGTCTGAAAGCTTATCTGAAAATCCAGCCATACCCAGTACCATGATATTATGTAAATTAGCATTTTATGTTTGCTTTCAAAATATCTATATGCTGACGCTTCGGTAGAGTCTATTTCGATTGCAAGTTTTTTAAATGTAAAATGTTCAAAGCCAAGCTCATCAATCATTTTGATACTTGCTTTCACAATCTTTCTTCCAAGTTCGGTTTGTTCGGGATCTCTTAAATATAGTTTTTCGTTTAACGTTATTCGAAACGTAGTTCCCATGTTTTTCTGTGATTTTACACTTGTGAACACAAAACTACCTAAATATTTTAAACCAAAATCATAATAAAAGTATTACTATTTTTAATATTAAAATTTTAATTATTTTTAATTTTTTAAGGTTACATTTAATAGTGATACTGTATTACATACAATAATTAACAACATCAATTATATATGCAAGGATTTTAAGCCACAAAGACAAGCCTTCCTGGTTAACGAAACTTGACAACGCATTTAACTTTTGTATAAAGAAAAAGTATCTAACTAAATTCCATTAAATGAAAATTAACAATATTATTAAAAAGAGATCATTTCTTTGGTCGACTTTACTATGTATTTTAGTAACAAATTATTCCAGGGCTCAAACACCCGTAGAAAGGCACGGACAGTTAAAAGTTTCCGGCAACAGAATACTTGATAAAAATAATAACCCCGTTGTATTAAGGGGAATGTCTCTATTCTGGAGCCAGTGGATAGGAAAATATTATAATTTTAACACAGTCAAATGGTTGCGTGATGATTGGTGCTCGAACGTAATACGAGCATCAATGGCCGTTGACCAGGGTGGATATGCTACCAGACCTTCAGAAAAAGAAAAAATAATTGCTGTTGTTGACGCTGCTATAGAGTTAGGAATATATGTAATAATTGACTTTCATATTCATGATGCGCCATTATATCAATCACATTCAAAGACATTTTTTGACGAAATGTCTTTGAAATACAAAGACAACCCCAACGTTTTATATGAAATTTGGAATGAGCCTTTAAACGTCTCCTGGCCTGATGTTATTAAACCTTACAGCGAAAATATTATTGAGGTAATAAGGGCAAACGATCCAGATAACATCATTATATGTGGTACACGCAATTGGTCGCAAAGAGTTGATGAGGCTGCTATAGATCCAATACAACGTCCTAATATCGCATACACCTTACACTTCTATGCAGCAACCCACAGGCAAACCTATAGAAACTACATCACAACAGCTATGAACAGAGGCATAGCAGTATTTGTAACTGAATATGGTACCTGTGCGGCTGATGGGAATGGCGATATCGATGAAACAGAAACAAAAACCTGGTGGGATTTTATGGAAAGAAATTTTATTAGCTATTGTAATTGGTCTGTGGCTGATAAAGTTGAAACATCTGCTGTTCTAAAGCCGAGAGCTAGTGTAAATGGTGGATGGAGTACAAATGAATTAACACTTTCCGGAAACCTGGTCAGAAATCACTTGAGATCCCTTTGTTCATTAACATTCCCAGGTGGAGGAACTGTAAACGGAATTGACGAAAGCTTAGAATCTACCAACAGAAGATTTATTCCAAATCCGTTTGAAAGCTCAACAACTCTGATAAGTAACTCAGAATTTAAATATTCTGTTTCCGATTTATATGGGGTGATCCATTTATCCGGCCATGGAAAGGGAAGTCTATCCCTTGGGGAAAACATGTATCCAGGTATATATTTTGTTAAAATTATTGAACAAAATAAAGAGACTATTTTAAAAATCCGAAAGGGCCTATTTTAAAAAAACCTGGTTTATAAAGCTCAATATTACTATTGGGCTTTTTATCATCTAAGCTTTCATTTCCTTTTTATTTTGAAATACTTTCTAAACATTCTCATTTTAACATACTATAGTTTTAGTGTAAGTGCGCAGGTTTACAATGATTTAGGAAGCGGTAGGTATATCTTCGTCCAAACAACCTACGTGTATAATCTGGATATTACGCCTACGGTTGGCAGTTCTTATATATAAACAATATTGGTTTGTTAGAAAAAATTAGTTTCAATAAAGTCACACCCATTTTAACCATCTCTGGTCTGTATTTTTGGGGATATGCTCAATTCTTCACAGGTTTTTCATTATTTAATTTGGCTTGGAAACAAAGTAACACTGATTACTATTTTCAGAGAAATGCAGGTACAGGTGCGAAATTTTATCCAATACCAGTAAAGTCGAAATATTTCAACCCTTATATAGGTTGTTCAATTTCAACATTCCGATACCGAAAGGACAATGCTGCAACTTTACTAATGACTGAATATCCATTTTTATTTGGTTTAACATATTCTTTTAAGAGAGGAATGCTTGAAATTGGGGGATTTATTATTATGCAAACAAGTATGAATACTATATATCAAATAATGAAAAAGTAAATCTTACAACACCTCCCTTAGCTATAAATCTTGATTTTAAGTACTTTATTGATTTCTCAATTCAAAATCAACAAAAGGACTTGAATGGTGAGAATAAAGAGATTTTTGAAAACCTTAAATCAAGAAAACGCCTAAGTAGCTTCTTTTTCGCTGTCGGACCTGCTTACTCTTTCATCATTGGAAATTCAACTTAAAATAAAGATTTAAGACCTTATCTGGATGACTATAAATCAACCTCTCTTTTTCCTGATCTGGGAATTGGATATTATAATTATTCTATGGATGGAGCAGTCAATATTTCCTCTCGCTTTTACGATATTTCTTTAAGTGGATTTGATGTACATCAAACAGTAAGGAGAAGTTCCTCTGCTTTAGAATTATACAAATTTTTAGGCGACTACCATGGATTTGTTCCTTTTGTCGGTCCCATCCTTTCTCATGAAACTATACATAGTTCTGAAACTGAAAAGGGAAAGAGTGTCTTTAACAATAATTCAATCTTTTTTACAGGAGGAATTATTGCTGGTTGGGATATAAGACCAACCCGTACGGACTGGTGGAGTATCAGAACAAATATCAGATATTTCCCTTCTTTAAAGGTTCCTGCAACATCAGGAAAACAGCTCGATATACAACAAATAGAACTTAACTTTTTACAACTTATTTTATACCCTGGCCGATTCAATGCTAATCACAAATAAACAACCCGAAATACTTAAAATACTGAGAATAAATATATTGATCTGGTGTTGTCTTGCACATGTTAAAGTTAACGTGCAATCAAAAAGTTATGATAAATACATGGAGGTCTTATGGCAAAATATGGAGATGATGGCTGATAAAGATTATGTATTAGTATCAGATACTATGGTAGTATTTGCTCAACAAGAAATTACGAACCCTTTAATTCCAGGAAATTTGGTGATAAAATTGATAGTACTAATTCAATGTATTGTGTCAATATTAACAATACTGGCCTTGCCAACCTAGAAGGTAAACAAAGAAACGCTCAGGGCACCATTATCAATTAATAGGTCAGTAACGATTATTTGTCCCTCGTTAACGATGCTATTATTTTTGATTAGATTTCTAAATTGCTTTGACATTTCGTCCGCTTATGTAGTTTCACACTATTTCCAAACCCTTCTGACAATTCATTTAAAATACAGGCTCCTGATGAAGGATTAGTAAAAATCTTCGATATTTCAGGCACTTTATTGGACGAAATCAAAGTCCAGAATTATTTAGTTTATGGTGAAAATCTTAAACCAGGAATCTACTTTATCAGGTATGAATCTGATAACATTTCTAAAGTAATCTAGTGGGTGAAGTTCTAGTTCCAAAAAAATCAGCTTACCTCATCCAATAAATATAGAAGGGAAACATAATCCTTTCCAGTTGTTTCAGTCATTGCAATTTCACAAGTTCTTCCGGTAGAGTAATAGCCGCTGCAATTATTATTTTTCACTTCGTCTGATTCTAATTTGGTGGCAGCCTTGATTAGCTCAGGGAAGAAAAAGCCCCGGTCGCCAGCCATACCGCAGCAACCAGCGTGCAGTGGGATTATAACTTTTTCTGCGCAAGCTTCTGCCACCATTTTGAGCTTGCCGTTTAGTTTCATTTTTTCTAATGAGCAAACCGGATGTAGAGTTACAGATTCTTTTTTCTGTTTAATGGTAATTTTAGGTAAAATATAATCAGCTGTAAATTCCGTAATATCAAGGATTTTTATTTTTGATAAACGCCCTTTATTTACTTCTGAAAGGAGAGGAGATGATTGATGAAGTGTAAAGGCACAAGAAGTTACATCAGTCACTACAGGATATTTTCCCTCTTCAGAATTTACCCATAACCAGTCAATTGAGTTATTTGCTGCAATCGAAGCTGCATCAGAAAAGCCTTTGGAAGAAAATGCCTGCCCACAACAAAGACCTTTGTTTTCATTCATAACTAATTGAATGTTAGACTTTCCGCATATACTTTGTAAAGTATCAGTTAATGACATGTGATTTTTGTTGCCACCCATCATGCGATGTATACAAGTTGTATACAAGATAATTTTATCTAATGATTCTGCTTTACTATAAACATTTGTTATTGAGGTTGTTGAAACACTGTTCAACCATTGAGGAAATGGTACATTTACAGATCTTATGAAGGAGGTTAAGTTTGCTAAAGTGTTCTTGTTTAATACTTTATTAATAAAAATACCTGAGCTTAAAAGTGTTTTCAAAAACCACTCTACAATCTTAAAATTTTGAATAACCAGTACCGCTATTTTGTTGGCAACATTAGAATGACTTTCTCTTCTTAATCTCTTCACAAGAGTTCCTGTGTTTATATCAACAGGACAGTCTGTTGCACATAAGCCATCTACCGCACATGTTTCCAGGCCATCATATTCATATTCACTTCGAACTTTTTTGCGTAAGTGCAAGGGTTGAGATAAATCTGAAATAAACCTCCGAACAACAATTCTCTTGCGGGGGGTGAGAGTTAGGTCGCGGCTTGGACATAGTCTCTCACAGAAACCACATTCTATGCATTTATCGACTTCCTCTTCAACAACAGGTAAGGTCTTAAGATTTTTAAGATGGAGCTCCCTGTCAGAAGTAATGATCACTCCGGGGTTTAGCAAGTTTAAAGGATCAGTTACTTCCTTTAATTCTTTCATGATTGAATAAGCATCAGCACCCCATTCAGTTTCCACAAAGGGTGCCATATTCCTACCTGTACCGTGTTCTGCTTTCAGAGAGCCATTGTACTTTTTTATGACCAATCCCACCATTTCCTCAATAAATAGAGAATACCGGGCAATGTCATCCTTCGATTCAAAAGCCTGGGTAATAACAAAATGCAGGTTTCCATCTTTAGCATGGCCAAAAATGATAGCATTTTCATATTTATGTTTCAAAAACAGAGCCTGAAGATCCTTTACAGCCTCAGCAAGATGTTCAACAGGAAAGGCTACATCTTCCAGTATAACAGTCGTTCCTTGCTTTCTAATCGCACCAACTGCAGGAAAAAGACCTTTCCTTATCTTCCAGAGCAATGCCTGCTGATAAGGTTCGTAAGTAAATTCGATGGGAGAGGAGGTGGCAAAAGAATTAAGATTAGATTGAGCATTGTTTAATACCAGCTCTAAACCTTCCTTGGTAAGTGATTGGTATTCAACAAGCAATGCTGCGGAATCTTTGGGCAAAGTAATAAGTCCAGGAGGTAAACCTTCCAGATGTTCTATTGCCCGAAGCGACGCTCTATCCATCAATTCAACAGCTTCTGCATTAGAATTGATCAAAGGAACTATTGCATTGCAGGCTTCAGAGATAGTAGAAAACAGAATGAGAGCTGTAGCCTTGAAGGGCATGTCGGGTAATGTGTCCATTACAGCCTCTGCAATAAAGGCAAGAGTACCTTCAGAGCCTATTAGCAAATGAGCAAATATGTCTAATGGTTTTTCGTAATCAATAAACGAGTTAAGAGAATAGCCAACAGTATTTTTAAGTAAATACTTGTGATTGATTTTACTTGAAAGTTCAGAAGAACTAAGAATTCTTTGCCTTAATTCTTTTAATTTATTGGAAAGAATAGGTTCTTCCAATTCAAACCGTAAATAATCTTCTGTATGTGCAGTATTAAATTCACTGCCAGAAAATAAAACGAAACATATTGATTTTATGGTGTGATAGGAATTGTTCTTTACTCCACAACACATTCCGCTGGCATTATTGGCCAAAATACCACCCATCATAGCAGATGAGATAGAAGAGGGGTCAGGACCTATTTTTCTACCGTATTTCTTAAGGGAGATATTCACCCAGGAGCCTATTGCACCTGGTGAAACTTTAACCGACTGGCCCTCATTTTCCGGGGATATCTTTCTCCAATGTTGACTGAGGTCTATTAAAATTCCATCAGTTACAGCTTGTCCTGACAAACTGGTTCCACCGGTCCTGAAGGTTACAGGAATATTTAGTTTCTTAGAAACATTGAAAATGGCCTTTACATCTTCAATTGTTTCAGGAAGGACAATAGATTGAGGAGTAAGACGATAAAAACCTGCATCACTGGAATATGCCACCCGGTCAATTAGTCTCGACCTGATTCTTTCTGATGGAAGAATGGCTTTAAGGGCATTCTCTAAATCTTTACGCTCTTCTTTCAATTAAAGTAAAGCTTTAAGTAAATTATAAATTAAAATTAAGCTGCAATCCGTTGAAGGATCACTTTACAGGGTATTTCTGAGGTAATTACTACTCTGTGGTCTGTATGCAAGGGTACGTCAAAGTAATCACCTGAGTAAAGTTCTTTTACCTCGTTGCCATATGTGATCTCACAACTTCCTTCTATTATAAGAAGCCTTTCCATTTCATTGTGATGAACTTCTAAAGGAGCTTCATGTTCAATCCAAACTATGGCGCAAGACATGGCAGGAGTGTGGGTTAAGATTTTAATGTGGTAATCTTTGAAATCTTTAGGGATAACCATGTCATCACGTGAAAGCCATTCTTGAAAATCAGATATTTTCGAATCCGGGCCTAATACAGGCGTAATTTTATGAGGTTCACCGCCTTGTAGTCTTTCCATGTAATCGATGCTGGCAAAGAGAAATGGTTTAACAGTAACTCTAGGAGTTTTGTTAATGGTGCTGGACAGGTCCGTTAAAGTAGATTTGATCAGGTTAATTTCATCAAGTATTTCAGGTAAAGATATTAACAGTCTTTCAACTTCAACAGTTTCTTCCAGAGTTGTGGCTCCCAAAACGTACAAGTCAAGTATTCCAGACTCTATAATTTCCCTAATATTATCCATTAAGTTTTTAATTGATTGGCTGTAAGCGGAGTATATCAGTCCAACAATGTTGCAAGATAAATAATTCCACTATAATAATGCAGATTATTTACTTGTGAGTAAATGAAGGGGCATCTCCCAAAATCCTATTTAACATAATATAAATTATAAAACAAATTCAGA
>JACMRH010000002.1 GCA_014376535.1 Cytophagales bacterium
AGCATATTGCTGCTTGAAAACAAATCGTGGTATTAGATTTAAGGCGGTGAAATAGAAAAAAACGGCATTAAATACCAAATTCCAAATAAGAGGAAGGTAAATACTCCCATCTTGCTTTCTAAAACTACCAAGTGTTTGAACTTTGTACCACATCACCAAGAACAAAGAGCTCCAGATAATGATGTGAATAACTGGTTCTATATAATCCGTTGGCTTAAATCGTTTAATCATTTTGAGCTAAATACTTTATTTCAAAGGTATCTAAACAAGGCATCATGTGAATTTATATTATTCCAACTGCCTATTTGGCTATTCAAACTTCATTCGTCCATAGAATATAATGGTTCACATAGTAATTCTGCCAGTTGAAATAATAGAATTTTTTGAACCAAATGAAACTTCCTTTTTTGTCTAAGAAAACTTAAAACAAATATTATGAAGACAAAAGTATTCCTTTCCCTCTGCCTGTTTTTATTCAGCTCCTTAGTATACGGGCAAAGCAACCTAAGCCGCCTGAAAGGCTCTTGGATAGGGAAAATAGTAGTGCCAAACGGCCCACAAATTACTTCCCTGATGCATTTTAAACTCAAAGCCAAAACCATTATTGGAACATTTGATAGTCCAGATCAATCGATGAAAGGCTTATCGATGGATTCTGTTTGGATTGTTAAAGACAGTGTTTTTGCAGAATTTTCTGGTCAGCTAGGGCCAGGGTCAAGATACAAGGGTGCGTTCCTTCCGGGAGATTCTGTTATCGACGGGAATTGGATTCAGGGTGGAGGTTCATATGCCTTGAAGCTCAAGCCAACTAACTATGTATATATTCAAAAAATTAATTCGAATCCACAATTCGATGGATACAAAATAGTTAAGTTATTAGCCACTACGCCAATTAAAGACCAGCAAAATACAGGAACCTGCTGGAGTCACGCAACAACTTCATTCATTGAAACCGAAGCCATCCGGCTGGGCAAAAAACCTGTGGTTCTCTCTCCCATGTTTTTTGTAACTCCTACCTATTTGAACAAAGCCGAGAGATATATTAGGGTCCATGGCAATCAATCTTTTAATGAAGGTGATTTAACTTTTAGCGTACTCAAAGCTTATAAAGAATTAGGTGCTATTCCAGAAGATGTTTATTCAGGCAGAACAGACAGTGGCGCTACCCACAATCATTTCGGCATGGATCAGGAAGCCACTAAAAAAATTAAACAATTTGTAGAAGCTGGTTTCGGTAAAATGACTGTTGAAGAATATCGTAAATCAATTGCAGACATTGTTTATAAAACTATGCCGAAAGCACCAGAAAGCTTTACCTTCGAAGGGAAAACCTACACTACCAAGTCATTTGCCCAAGATAGAATAGGCATAAATCCTGATGATTATGTAGAGATAACATCTTACACCCATCAACCATTCTATAAAAAATTCGTTTTAGAAATCCCGGCCAATTGGAATAATAACGCTTATCTAAATGTTCCTTTAACTGACTTTGTAAAGATTATAGACCATGCTTTGCTAAACAATTATTCAGTTGCCTGGGATGGGGATATTAAGGAAGGTTACCACGATGGTTTTTGTAAACTGGATAAAGAGCAAACAATCACTCAACAAATAAGGCAAACAGC
>JACMRH010000186.1 GCA_014376535.1 Cytophagales bacterium
CCACATATTATCACGGAAAACTACATCACGTTTGTGAGTGAAATAAATAGTTGGAAGTGGAATGTTCTCTTTGTAGATATATTGCCACACATCCATTTCTGTCCAGTTACTTATAGGGAATACACGGAAGTTTTCACCTTTTTGTTTTTTACCGTTAAATAAATTCCATAATTCAGGTCTTTGGTTTTTCGGGTCCCACTGGCCAAACTCGTCTCTGTGAGAAAAGAATCTCTCTTTTGCACGTGCTTTTTCCTCGTCACGTCTTGCGCCACCGAAACAAGCATCAAATTTAAATTCTTCGATAGATTCAAGTAGTGTTACGGTCTGTAGTGTATTTCTGCTAGGATTTGGTCCTTTTTCTTCGGTTGCTGTTCCTTTGTCGATAGAATCCTGTACATATCTGACAATTAAGTTTGCCCCAACTTCTTTTACAAGCCAATCTCTGTATTCTATCGCTTCCGGAAAATTATGTCCGGTATCAATATGCATTAAAGGGAAAGGGATTTTAGCTGGCCAAAATGCTTTCTGCGCTAATTTTACAAGACAAATAGAATCTTTCCCACCTGAAAATAGTAATACTGGTTTTTCAAACTGGGCAGCCACCTCGCGCATGATGAAGATCGCTTCAGATTCAAGCTGATCCAGGTGGGTAAGATTATGTTTTGATTCGGAAGCCATGATTATTAAATAAATAGAACCGTTTTAAGGGTTATTAAATTCAGAATTGCAATTTATATATTCAACAGTAGAGTGTTATACTTTTTCCACCCTTTCGAGGACAAACTTTACGAGCATTTCCAAACACTCATCTTTACTATTCAGGTCTGTATGAATTTCCAGATCAGGTTGAGTTGGTGCTTCAAATGGTGAATCTATTCCTGTAAAGTTTTTTAATTCACCTTTTCGTGCTTTTTTGTATAGTCCTTTCACGTCTCTTTCTTCGCAAATCTCTAAAGGAGCATTGATGTAAATTTCTAAACAATCCTCTCCGATAATTCTTTTCGCCATTTCCCTGATTTTTTCGGTCGGGCTTATGAAAGAGCAAATCGTCACGATACCACATTGTACGAATAGCCTTGCGGTTTCAGCCGCTCTCCTTATATTTTCAATCCTGTCTTCTTCGGAAAACCCTAGATTGTTGTTAATGCCCCCACGAAGATTATCACCATCTAAAAGCATAGTTAAGTAGCCTTGGTCATGCAAAACTTTCTCCAATGCTTTGGCCAAGGTACTTTTGCCTGAACCGGATAATCCAATCATCCATACGGCGATAGCTTTCTGTTTTAACAAGATTTCCTTGTCAATTTTTGAAAGTGTTTCGTGATGAATAGGATATATGTAATTTGCCATGCTTAAAAAGGGTGCAAAAATACGATTTTTATTTTAAGTTTGACTCTATTAGTAGGGAGTTTTGATTTGCCAATTGTGAGTTGGGTATTTAACTATATTAACTTTACATTAGGTACGGTTTTTTTTCAATTTCTATTATCAATCATTATACTTTATTATTTCTATGGACCAATATTCCAGCCTCATTACTGCATTGAAATTCATTTGTCTTGATGCAGGCAGAAAAATAATGGAAGTGTACAACCATCCTGATAGCATGGGAGTTGAATATAAAAAAGACAATTCTCCGCTGACCCAAGCGGACAAGTTGGCAAATGAAGTAATTATTGAAGGTTTAAAATCTTTGCCACATCAATATCCAATTATTTCGGAAGAAGAGAAAGATGTACCGTATGAAGTGAGGAAAAATTGGCCAATCTTCTGGTTAGTTGATCCATTAGATGGTACTAAGGAGTTTATAAAAAGAAATGGGCAATTTACTGTAAACATTGCCTTGATTGACAATCACATGCCTGTCATCGGTTTTATTTATGCGCCTGTTTCTGACGAACTTTTCTATGGCATCAAGGGAATTGGATCTTTTAAGATCTGTGAGGATGGAGAATGTAAAATTTCTGCCAGTACAAGGAAAAATAATTTGGTTTCAGTTGGAAGCAGTTCTCATGCGAATGATGAAGAAGCAGACCATTTGGCCAAATTTCCTATTGTAGAAACCATCAAATGGGGAAGTTCTCTCAAATTTTGTAAAGTTGCGGAAGGAACCGCTGATGTTTACCTCAGAACTGGTCCAACTATGGAATGGGATACTGCAGCCGGACAATGTATCCTTGAAAATGCCGGGGCCAAAATGACCAAATTGGATGGCTCTCCTTTTCTTTACAACAAACAAAGCCTTTTGAATGAAGGTTTTGTTTGTTTGGCTCAGTAATTACTGTAATACTGCAATTATAGTCTGCCCACCTTTTGGCCTGTCATTCAATTTTACTTTTATTTCCGCATCAAGAGGAAGGAAAATATCAACCCTGGAACCAAATTTAATAAAGCCATATTCTTCGCCTTGAATGGCTTCGTCACCGGGTTTAACGTACCATTTTATTCTTTTTGCAAGCGCGCCTGCTATCTGCCTCATTAATACCTGAGTACCTGAAGATGTTTCAACGACCATTGTTGTACGCTCATTTTCAGTACTTGATTTTGGGTGCCATGCAACAAGATATTTCCCGGGATGATACTTGAAATATTTTACAATACCCGATACTGAATGTCTGTTTACGTGCACATTTACAGGAGACATGAAAATGGAAATCTGGATCCTTTCATCCTTAAAAAACTCCCCTTCTTTTGTTCTTTCTATTACCACCACTTTTCCATCAGCAGGGGCAATTACATTTTTTTCTTCAAGCAAAGTTCTTCTTCTTGGACTTCTGAAAAACTGTAGAATAACCAGAAAAAAGAATACTGAAAATATAATCCCTGCAGTAGTGATTAAGCTATCCGGACCAAAAAACTTCCAAAGTACACCAGAAAAAGAAAAGCAACCCAGCAAGGTTATTGCCAGGGTTTTAAAACCTTCTTTGTGAATTGTCATGAATAAATAATTAAAAAAAGATTGCGATTTTACAAAAAATCAAGCGAAGAAGATAGCTTTTAGTATAAAGGTTATGTTAAAATTAAGATTGCTTCAACTTTTGCTGCCATCTCCATGCGTCAATTAGTGCCCTTTCCAAATCTAATTCCGTCTTCCAGCCCAATACGTTTACTGATTTATCAACTGCAGCATAAACTTTCTCAACGTCGCCTGCCCTTCTTGGTGCAATAAAATAATTCAGCTTTTGACCGGCTACTTTTTCAAAAGTTTTCACAACTTCTAAAACGCTACTTCCCTTTCCTGTGCCAATGTTAAAGAAATCATAGTGTCCTTCCTGCTTTTTATTAAGCAGCTCAAATGCTTTTACATGTGCTTTAGCTAAGTCTACCACGTGAATGTAATCCCGCACACAGCTGCCATCAGGTGTATTGTAATCATTTCCAAAAACTGACAATTTCTCTCTGATGCCAACAGCAGTTTGTGTTATAAACGGAACAAGGTTACCAGGAACCCCAATTGGCAATTCTCCAATTTCAGCAGTTTCGTGTGCTCCGATCGGATTAAAATATCTTAAAGAAATGGCTCTTAAATGAGGCTGCGAAATGCAAGTATCTTTTATAATTTCCTCAGAAATCTGTTTGGTATTACCATAAGGTGATTCAGCCAGTTTGACGGGTGCATCCTCGGTTACGGGTAAAGTATCGGGTTGGCCATAAACTGTACAGGAAGATGAAAAAACCAAGTTATTAACCTGATGTTTAAGCATATTTTTTAACAGGTTTACCAATGAATTAAGGTTATTATGGTAATATTTTAATGGATCTTTTACAGATTCACCAACAGCCTTGTTCGCAGCAAAATGTATAATCCCATCTATGTTATGCTCTTTAAAAATTTTATCAAATACTTGATTGTCATTACAATCTGCCTGATAAAAGATAAAATCTTTCCCGGTTATATGTTTTATTCCCTGTAAAGCAGAGGGTGATGAATTACCAAAATTATCTATGAGAATAGGTTCATAACCAGCATTGTGTAATTCCACAACAGTATGAGAACCAATAAAACCAGCGCCACCTGTAACAAGTATTTTTTTCATTGCCTTTTTTATTCGTGATGTTTTTTTCAATATTTTTCAAAATAAACCTGCCATCGATTCCTGCAATTTTTTTACAAGCTCCAATAGTTAAGTTTATGTATTTTATTTCTGTAGATACCTTTCAAATCTGCTAACAAACCGTCAGGACATAATTTGCTAAAGTAACTTTCATCCAAATTTAAATATTGGCTGTGCGGAACCGCTAAAATAACTGCATTATAGGAATTGGATACCTTCTCAGAAAGTTCTATATCATATTCGTGCTTAGTTTCTTCCGCATTTGCCAGGGGATCTATAATTTCCACATTCACATTGAACAACTTAAGTTCCTTGACAATATCAAAAACTTTTGAATTTCGAATGTCCTGAACATTTTCCTTAAAAGTTACTCCCATGATTAGTACAGAAGATCTTGCTATGTCAACCTTTTGGTTGGTCATTAATTTAATTACTGATTGAGCAACATAACTTCCCATGTTGTCATTTATTGTTCTTCCACTTAATATGAACTGCGGATTATAATTAAGTTGTTTGGCTTTATAGGTCAAATAATAAGGATCCACACCGATGCAATGACCACCAACCAATCCTGGAAAGAACTTTAGAAAATTCCACTTTGTACCTGCGGCCTCCAGCACTTCGTAGGTGTTGATGTTCATTCTATCAAAAATGATAGAAAGCTCGTTCATTAGGGCAATATTTAAATCTCTTTGAGTGTTCTCAATAATTTTGGCTGCTTCTGCTACTTTTATTGAAGAAGCTTTGTAGATGCCAGCCTCAACAACTTGGCTATAAGTGGCTGCAATATTTTCAAGGGCTTCTTCATCACAACCAGAAACAACTTTGGTAATTTTGGAAAATGTATGTTCCTTATCTCCTGGATTGATCCTTTCAGGTGAAAAGCCTGTTTTAAAATCCAAAATATGTTTCAATCCTGAATGTTTCTCTAATAAAGGTACGCATTCTTCTTCTGTACAACCAGGATAGACCGTTGATTCAAAAACAACATAATCTCCCTTTTTTAAAACACTACCAATTGTTTTAGTAGCCGAAAGAAGTGGATTCAAATCAGGATTGCATTCAGAATCTATAGGTGTTGGTACTGCGACTATGTAAAAATTGGCTTCACTCAGATTTTCAATTTCAAAAGTAAAGTCCACCTGTTTGTTAAGAAATTCAACGCTTTCGACATCATTTCTGGAATCAAGTCCCTTTTTCAGGCTCTCGATTCTTTGTTGGTTTATGTCAAAACCTACAACTTGTTTATTTTTTGCAAAAGCCAAGGCAATAGGCAAACCAACATATCCCAATCCAATTATGGCAATTTTTTGGTTTACTAAAAATGCTTCTGACATTAAGTGGATTTATTTCCCAAATGTAAAACAACAGTTTGATAAAACTGCAAATATCAAAGAATGAGAATATATATGTAAATTGCATTATAATCTTCCTATAATCCAATGTTCACTAAATATTATTCAATTATGAAATATCTGATTCCCTTATTCCTGGCCATAGGAATTCTAAGTTCCTGCAAAAAAAGTAAAGCTAAAGATGTCCTGGATGTACCATTCAGATTTACAGAGAAAAGTGAGTTTACTCTCCCTAAAATGGCAGATTCA
>JACMRH010000187.1 GCA_014376535.1 Cytophagales bacterium
ATTCGGCACCTAAAATTTTAAAAGTGGCTTTTAACCAGGAATTTTCAAGGGTTAGGGTTTGCATTGTTATTATTTTCTCTTTCGTTTAAAATTCGTTGAAGTTCAGCAGCATCATATTTATCTAACAATGCTTTATTCCCAGTTCTCCGGAGACTTAACTTGTTCTTTATCAGGTCACGGATATCTATAATTTTTAATACAACACCATCAAAATCTATGTTTGATGAATTCAAAAATGCTTCTTCAAAAGTTATGCCTTTAGTGAAAGTCGTTATATCTATTGCTTTAGGTTCAAATCCGAAGGATAAGAATAATTCCTGTTCGAATTCTTCTGGGATAAGGTCTCCAGGATCTAAGCCATTATCAATAAATGTCTTGATAACTTTTGTTCCATTCTCTTTACTGGGCCTTATCAATAAATCAATATCTGATGTTGTTCTGTCTGCACCGTGCAAGATTACAGCATAACCCCCTATCAACAAAAAAACAACGTTATTTTTAATTAAAGCGAGTAAAAAGGTTTTGTGAGCAGGATTAAATAGACTCATCCGGACCTCTTCTTATTTTAACTTTCATGCCATTTAGATTGCTTGTACAATCTTGCCCGGATATATCTTTTGTAAAAGTTCCTGATGGCGGGCTATTCTTTGTTCATAAGTCAGAGCAAGCAGTTCTTTCCTTCGCTCTTCTGTTAAGTCATCAGGATGAATGCGCCTTACTTTCATTGAATAAATTTACTCAAAATGTTTTCAAAAGGGAAATATATTATACCAGTATGTATATTAGCAGCATATTGAATACCAATGAAACAAAATTTAATTTTTCTTCAAATCCTTTTCCTTTCTATTTTAGGTTATACACAATCAAACCCTACCCGGTTTAACCAGAAATTTGAACAGGCTGGAACATTGTTTCCAAGTCCAAATGAATTTCGAACAGCAAGTGGTGCACCAGGAGCTAAATACTGGCAACAAAGGGCAGACTACAATATTGAAGTAGAATTGAATGACGAAAAGCAGGAAATTTACGGCTCAGAAACAATTACTTACAAAAATAATTCCCCAGAAAGCCTTAGTTATCTATGGTTTCAGTTAGATCAAAATCACTGGGACAAACATGCCGACCACTACCTGACTTACTGGGGTAAAATGGCAGAATCTATGGACATTAAAGAATTACAAAAAGGACTTGCTCCGCAGGATTCTCTGGGATATCAACTGAAAAAGGTTGAATCAAGAGGTAAAGATTTAAAATACACAATAAACAAAACCATGATGAGAGTAGAATTGCCAGAACCACTTAAGTCAGGCAATGAAATTACCATTAAAATAGACTGGCAAAATAAAATCAATGACAGGATAAAGATTGGAGGCAGATCAGGATATGAATATTTTCCTGAAGATAAAAACTACCTGTATTGCATAGCACAATTTTACCCTAGGCTTGCTGCCTATACCGATTATCAGGGCTGGCAAAACAAACAATTTCTGGGCGATGCCGAATTTGCATTGACTTTTGGGGACTTTTCAGTTAAAATTACTGTTCCGGCAGATCATGTTTTGGGCGCAACAGGGGAGCTTCAAAACGCCAAATCAGTTTTAGAAAAACAAACGTTTGATAACTTTCAAAATGCCAAAAAATCATTCGATAAACCTGTGATCATTGTATCACAGACTGAAGCTGAAGAAAGAGAGAAAAATAAGTCAACATCAAAAAAGACATGGCATTTTAAAGCTGAAAATGTAAGGGATTTTGCTTTTGCAACATCGAGGAAATTTATCTGGGACGGAATGATGGTTGACGTAAACGGCAAAAAAGTCCTGGCCATGAGCCTTTACCCCAAAGAAGGAAATCCACTTTGGGAGAAGTACTCCACACATACTGTCGCCCATACCTTGAAATCATATTCAAGAATGACTTTCGATTATCCTTACCCTGTTGCCTACTCTGTGCACTCAGATAATATCGGGATGGAATACCCCATGATTTGTTTCAATTGGGGAAGGCCGGATAAAGACGGGACCTATTCAGCAAGGATCAAAAGTAACATGGTTAGCGTTATTATCCACGAAGTAGGTCACAATTTCTTTCCCATGATCGTCAACAATGACGAACGTCAATGGGCCTGGATGGATGAAGGCTTAAACTCATTCCTGGAATACATTGCTGAGCAGGAGTTTGAAAGAAATTTTCCATCACGCAGAGGTCCCGCATTTGCCGCTGCAGCTTATATGAAAAGTCCCAAAGAAAACCAGGAAGCCATTATG
>JACMRH010000188.1 GCA_014376535.1 Cytophagales bacterium
ACTGGTTCTTTTAATATTGAGTGTTGATATTTTTCCTTTTAAGTATATAAACCTTCTTAATAATGTGGTATATATGTTTGTTCCAAACACTCACGTTTTAGCTACCAGGCTTTTCGACTCTTCACAAAATATTGCACTGATAACAATGGTTTTTTTGATCCTTGTTTTAATATTAATGGTTTTAAGATATTATTTGGTTCCAAAATCTAAAATAGCATATGGCCCTACTTGGGAGGGGGGAAATATTCTCAAATCCCCCAGGAATCAATATACCTCATCGTCTTTCAGTCAACTTTTTATGACTTATGCTTCTCCTGTTTTAGGATTTGTGAAGAAAAGCCCTCATTTGGAAAAAGATGATATTTTTCCATCAAGCCATGTTTACGACACGCATATATATGATTCTATTGACAAAAGTTTAGTAAAAAAAATTGTAGCCAAAGGCGAGCATTTTATGCAGTACTTTGCCTTTCTCCAAACTGGTAAATTACAACACTATGTCATTTACGGTTTTGCATTTATGTTCTTACTTTTTATACTGACGTTCGCTAATCTTATATAATTAAATGATTGGTTTTCTTTTAGTTATATTATCAAGTACATTTTTCAATGGTATTGTATTCTTTGTAAGGGCAAAGCTAAGCGGAAGAGAAGGTCCTGGAGTTTTCCAATCATTTAAAGATATTGTTCGTTTGGCTAAAAAGGGCAATGTTTTTAGCCATACTACAAGCTATATTTTCCAATTGGCACCAATTATATATTTTGCATCAATCATTACAGCAATGTTGGTTGTCCCTTTTGGAAATAAGCCGGGATTTTTTTCTTTTGAAGGTGATTTTGTTTTTTTTGTTTACATCCTTGCCTTAGGTAAGTTTTTTTTAATGATTTCAGCAATGGATACAGGTAGTCCATTTGAAGGAATGGGTGCAAATAGAGAAGCTGTTTATGGCCTTTTAGCTGAACCTGCATTTTTTATTTTAATTGGTTCATTTTCAATGCTTACAGGACATTTCTCATTTTACAATATTTATAATTCCATCCATTTTGGGAACTCTATATCCTATTTTATGGGTGGCTTGGTGACTTACATCCTGATACAGATTGCAATGCTGGAGTGTGGTAGAATGCCTGTTGATGATTCTAAAACCAATAATGAATTGACTATGATACAGGAAGCAATGGTTTTGGATAATAGTGGTTTTGATTTGGCTTTGATCCAAACAGGTACTTTATTTAAATTCTCACTTTATGGGCTTTTAATTGCAAATTTTTTTCTTCCACCTAACACGAGTCTGGTCTTAAATATTAGTTTGTTTTTAGTGATACAAATTTTATTGGCTGTAATGGTCGGGTTCCTTGAATCTTTCAGGGCAAGAAGCAGAATGAACAGAAACCCTTTGATAATTTTCAATCTTACTGCTTTGTCAATTCTGATATTTTTTGCTGTACTTATAATTATGAATAAATTTTCTTTATAGTATGATCAATATACTAATCATCATTTTTACCATGACGCTGTTTTATATTGCAGCTGCAGGTCGATTGAGTACTTATATACGTGTTCTGTTTTTACAAGGCTTGTTATTGTTCGGAATCGCTTATTTGGAGTTGAAGGATGTACATATCGGTCACTTAATTATGATCCTGGCAGAAACTCTCATTTTCAAGGCTATTCTTGTTCCTCTATTTTATGATAACCTGATTAAAAAAAATAATTTTCAGGACGAACGGGATCCTACAAATCCTAATTTTTTTGCTTTGTTTAAAGTGGGCTTTATTATCATTTCCACCTTTATTTTAGCCTATTCTTTACATGATGAACACTTGAAAATTACCTATTTTGCTTCATCAGTTTCTGCAATTTTAACAGGAATGTTGATGATTGTGAGGAGAAAAAAACTCATAACCCACATTATGGGCTTTTTAGTTATCGAAAATGGAATATTTCTTCTTTCTCTTGCAATAGGTAGCGAAATGCCGCTTATTGTCAACATGGGGATATTATTAGACTTGATGACCAGTGTCTTCCTTTTTGGCTTTTTTCTATATAAAATTGGAGAAGTTTCTCATACACAAGATGTTGAAAGCTTGTCTGTGCTTAAAGATTAGTGTACAATTATGAGTGATGAATTATAAATGATGAATTGGGCTCTATTGTACTAAACTAAATACTAAATACTAAGTACCCAGTACTAAAAAATGAACGAGTTACTATTATATTTTATCGGATCGCTGGTTATATCAACTCTTATGTTTGTTATCAGAACCAATGTTTCGGTAAACTATTTGCTATTTGTTCCATTTTTAGGAATACAGTATTTTACAAATTATAATGAAGGCTTACATGTTTATGAAGCTCAGGGTGAATATTTCTGGACTGATGGTGTTGGAATTATTTTCTTAACCGTTTTATCTATAATAGGCACTTTTACTATTATTCACGCCTTCATTTTTCAATATAAGGTAAAGGAAGATTCCAGGCATGTAGCTACACATAATGCTTCGTTGGTTATGTTTATTGCAATGATGACAGGTGTACTTGTTACTCAACATATAGGTTTAATGTGGGCTTTTTTAGAAGCTACTACTATATTTGGATCTCTTCTTATATATCATAAAAGAACAAAAGAAGCCTTAGAGGCAACATGGAAATATATTTTTGTTAGTTCAATAGGAATTTCCCTGGCATTTGTAGGGATACTGTTTTTGTCAATAGCATCAAATGATGCCGGACATATTGATTTATCAATTACAGCTTTAATTGAAAATGCTTCTAAATTAGAGCCAACCTGGATGAAAGTTTGTTTTATTCTTATTCTTACTGGTTTTAGTGTAAAGATGGGTGTAGTACCGTTTTTTACTGTAGATATTGACGCCAAAGATGCCGCACCCTCTCACATAGGAGCTTTATTTTCAGGTGGTTTAATGAATGTTGGTTTTGTTGCTATTTTTCGATTTTATGAAATTTTTGCTCAAACATCAATACAATCCTGGATGGATAAAGTTTTACTTATTACAGGCTTTTCTTCTATTTTTTTTGCAACTGTGTATATTTTAAAAGTTAAACAATTGAAACGCCTCTTTGCTTACTCAAGTGTTGAACATGCCGGGTTAGCATTGCTAGCTTTGGCTTCCGGTGCAATAGGTTACTATGCGGTTATCCTTCATTTAATACTTCATTCCTTAACGAAAGCGAGCATATTCTTTCAGATCAGTCAGATAGAAAGAGTATTCCGTGACCGGAATATTGAAAATATAGGTGGTTATTTCAAGCATAATCCTGTTGGTAGTGTTGTTTTACTATTAGGATTTTTATGTGTAACTGCCATGCCTCCATCTGGAATGTTTATTAGTGAATTTATGACATTTAAAGGCTTAATCTCTAATGGGTTACTTCCTTTGGCTGTTTTGCTTTTTATATTACTTTCATTTATATTTTATGCTGTTGGAAAAGATGTATTACATGTTTTGTTTTTTCTTCCGATGAAATCAAGTGCTGTTTATTATGAAAAGATTCATCCAATGGAATCTGCATCACAAATAGTAATGCTTCTGGTAGTTATTTATGTAGGAATTAATCCTCCTGAAATTTTAGAAGAGATCATTACATTCGCAATACGTAACCTTCAATAATGT
Organism: Cytophagales bacterium; assembly: GCA_014376535.1. Taxonomy (GTDB): domain Bacteria; phylum Bacteroidota; class Bacteroidia; order Cytophagales; family UBA9547; genus UBA9547. The sequence continues at coordinate 3,637 of JACMRH010000188.1, forward strand.
TTAGATGAGTTTCGTATCCATAAATAATAATCAAACAATCCCATTAATAAATATTCCAATTCTGGAATACGAAGCTTTTGCAACTGAAATCAATGCATTAATGATTGATCCAAATAATCATTGTGTTCAATATTTTGGATATTCAGTATCTAATAATACTTTTCAGTTTTTTGCATTAATAGCAGATGATGGAGCAGGTGATATCAAAATTCTTTCTTATCAATTAGATGATCCCGAAAATATGGTAGTGCATTCTTTATCAAATGCTATACCAGCTTTACATATTTTCGAAAGAGAAATTCATGAAAATATAGGTCTTGGTTTTGCCGGCCATCCCTGGTTGAAACCAGTAAGATATGCTTGGAACAGAATAGATAAAAATAAGAACTTATTAAATTATCCATTCTATAAATTAGTAGGAACTGAAAGTCATGAAGTAGGTTTAGGTCCAATCCATGCAGGTTTAATAGAACCTGGCTATTTTAGGTTTTCTTGTTATGGTGAAACCATACACCATCTTGAAATTACACATGGCTATCAGCATAGGGGGATAGAAAACCTGTTTTTAACTAAAAAATCACTTCTGCAAAGAACAGTTCTCTCCGAATCTATCGCAGGAGATACGGTTGTATCCCATGCTATTGCATTTGTAAGGAATATGGAGCAACTGTATGGAATTGAAGAAAATGAAAAACTATCACTTGTCAGGACTATTGCCTCTGAATTAGAAAGGATTGCAATTCATGTTGGAAATTTGAGTTTAGTTTGCCAGGAAATAGCATACCAGTTAGGAAGTTCTGTTTTTGGAGCATTAAAAACTTATGTTATTGATTATGTTCAATTATGGTGTGGAAATAGACTTTCTAAAGGATTGATTAGAACCGGATACAACTCTTATCAGCTTTCAATTGAGTTAAGAAAAAGTTTAATAAAAGTGTTGGACGAATTCGAAATGAAATATGTAGAAATGTCTGATGCAATGTTCAGATTACCAAGCGTTCAATCCCGTTTAGAGAAAACTGGTATTGTTACTAAAGAACAAGCAAGATTAACTGGTTCAGTAGGTTTGGCTGCTAAAATAACTGGTATTCCAAGAGATATTCGCACATCACATCCTTATGCATATTACAAAAATGTCTTTTATACCCCAGCTATCGGTAAAACCGGAGATGCCATGGCACATGCCCATATTCGTGATGAAGAAATAAAGAAATCAATTAGGTTGATAAGGTACCTGGTGGACGATTTCGAAAAGCATGAACATCTGGATAGTGAAACCAGACCAGATCTAAATAAAAAAAAATTGGCGCCTTCTGCCTTGTCAGTTTCATTAACGGAAGGTTGGAGAGGTGAAATATGCCATGTAGCAATTACTGATAATAATAGTGAATTGGTAAAGTATAAAATTAAAGACCCTTCACTGCACAATTGGTTTTCGCTAGCACTTGCATTAAGAGAAAATGAAATATCAGATTTTCCATTATGCAATAGAAGTTATGACCTAAGTTGCTGTGGATATGACCTTTAGCTTAGTGGTTAATGCGTATTGCATAATGCGACGCTTGCGTATTATTAGTTGTTAATTATTAATTAAAAGGATTTGTTTTTCGATACATATAAAATACTGCGTCATCAGGGAAGGCAATATATTCCTGATTTAACCAAACCTGCTTTGCCTGACTTATTTAGAGGTAGACCGGAAATATCTACAGTTGCTTGCTCTGATGGATGTTCTGCTTGTGCAGATATTTGTCCTACAGAAGCAATATTATTGGACCCTATAAAGTTAGATTTAGGTAAGTGTGTATTTTGTAAAGAATGTGTATGGGTATGTGATAAGGATAAATTTTCTTTTACAAATGATTACAAAATTGCTACAAACGTAAGGGAAAGATTAATCATTGCGGAAGGAGTGACTGACCCTATAAAGCTTGATATATTAAGTGTAAGAGAAGAAATCGTAAAATTTTTTGGTGGCTCGTTGAAATTAAGACATGTTTCTGCAGGTGGGGACAATAGCTGTGAAATGGAACTTACTGCTTGCAGTAATGTCAATTTTGATATGGGTAGGTGGGGAATCGATTGGGTTGCCTCACCCAGGCATTCAGATGGTATAGTGATAACTGGTCCGATCACTGATAACATGTCAAAAGCATTGCAGATTTGTTACGATGCTATTCCCATGCCGAAAATAATTATTCTCGTTGGGACAGATGCAATAAGTGGTGGAATATTTGCGGGAAGTCCTGCAATTAACAGAAGCTTTTTAGAAAACCATCATGTCGATTTGTATGTTCCTGGGAACCCTCCGCACCCCTTAACATTTATAAATGGAGTTTTGGAAATGATAAGGGCAAGGAAATAATCAAAGAATAGAAAGTAATTCTTTGATTGAATGTATTTCAAAGGTGACAATCTCCTGATGTTCAATTAGATTTGGATTAAAATAAATACAGTCCATCCCAAATCGTTTCGCTCCTAGTACATCAGCCTCCAGATCATCTCCAATCATAATTGATTCATTTGCCAGACATCCTGCCTTTTTAATAGCAAAGTCAAACATCAGTTCATGTGGCTTTTTATACCCTGACTGCGAAGGGGTTGTAATTGTTTGAAAGAACTTTTTCAACGAAGTAGTTTCCACTTTTTGCATTGTTATTTCCTCAAATCCATTGCTGATGAGGTGCAAAAAATAATTCTTCTTTAAAAATGATAGAACTTCAATGGAATCTGGAAGTAGGTGAGGTTTAGTTGGGCAGATTTTAAGGTACAATTCAGACAATAATATACTTAATTTTTCGTCCTTGATGTTATGTTCAGAAAGTGCCAAATCAAACCTCAGGGATCTGAAAGCTTCCTTTCCCAACAAATCTTTGTGGTATTGGTCCCAAACCCAACGATTTGCTTTTTCAAAGGATTTATAGAGATCGAAAGAGGATTCTATTCTGCTTTGTAGATCAAGTGTATTATAAATTTCTTTAATAGTTTCTTCAGAGTTTTTCTCAAAGTCCCACAGTGTGTGGTCAAGATCAAAAAATATGTGTCTATACTTCTTCAAGAAAGCCTGTTGCTACTGGATGGGTATTTTCTCTGTGTCATTTTATATGCTGCTAATTCCCGATTGGAAAAAAGGATATTATAAGTTTGTATATCATTCTTTAAGGTTGGGTCAGAATTTAAAATACCAATGTAAACAACAATCTGCTGAGAATATTTGGGGTTCAAATAGTAAAATGTCCATTGACCCTTTTTTCTAACATTTAAAAGGGCAGAATGTTTCAAATAAATTAAGTGGCGTGAAGATTTGGTTTGGGTGAAATCAAGAACTAATTCAAGATCAGAGATGCACATTTCCCCAAATTTTACGATGAGATTTAACAATCTTAACCGCGCTTCATCACTCAATGCTTTGAACATTTGAGTGGCAAACTCCAGATTATATGGATTAGATTCAGACAATTTGCTGAGTAATGGCAGTTACGTAGAAGGTAATGGTTTTTAGGTAATGGCTGATGATGGTAAATTTATGGGTTTACGCCAAAAGCTATTATCCATTTGCCATTACCTAAAACCCTAAATATGAAGTGCTCTATTTTCAGTAGCAGCCAAACAAGCCTCTTTCATTGCCTCAGTATAAGTAGGGTGGGCGTGAGACATTCTTGAAATATCCTCTGCAGATGCCCTAAATTCCATTGCTACAACTGCCTCAGCAATCATATCTGCGGCACGTGGGCCAATCATGTGAACACCTAATATTTCATCCGTATTTTTATCTGCCAATACTTTTACAAATCCATCTAGGTCCATGCTTGCCCTGGCTCTTCCTGAAGCTTTGAATGGGAAAGAACCAACTTTATAGGCCTTGCCTTCTGCTTTCAATTCTTCTTCTGTGGATCCCACACCTGCAACTTCCGGCCATGTATAGACAACTCCGGGAATAAGTTTGTAATTTATATGTGGTTTTTGCCCAGCAATGGTTTCTGCTACATAAGTTCCTTCTTCTTCAGCTTTATGAGCTAACATGGCACCTTTAATCACATCACCTATAGCATAAATACCAGGAATTGCCGTTTCAAGATGGTCATTCACAACAATTTTTCCTCTTTCATCAACCTTTACGCCAACTTTGTCAAGATCAAGTTTGTCAGTATATGGTTTTCTACCTACCGCCAGTATGCAATAATCTCCTTTGAAATCAATCACATTTCCTGATGGATCTTCAGCTTTTACTGTAACCTCATTTCCTGAATTTACTGCTCCGGTAACTTTGTGATTAAAATAAAAAGTAAATCCTATTTTAGTCAATACTTTTTGAAGTTCTTTTCCTAAAGCGCGGTCCATTGTTGGAATAATCGTATCGGTATATTCAATTACTGAAACTTTAGCACCAAGACGGGCATATACTGATCCTAATTCCAAACCAATAACCCCGCCTCCAATTAAGATCAGATTTTTGGGGACCTCAGTCATGTTCAAAGCTTCTGTTGAAGTTATAATCCTTTTTTTATCGACAGGAACTGAAGGCAAAGTTGATGGTTTAGAACCAGTTGCAATGATCACTTTACCCGTTTGAATTGTTTTTTCTTCACCAGACTCTGGAGTTATTTTCAATGTGTTTTTATCTATAAAAGATCCCATACCCTGGTACACATCTATTTTATTTTTACGCATCAGGTAATTGATCCCATCTACAGATGCTTTTACTACTTCACCTTTGCGTTTTATCATCTGGCCAAGGTTGACAGTGGGAACATTTATTTCAATTCCATGCTCTTTGAAAGTGTGAAGAGCATTTGCAAAATGTTCAGAAGAATCCAGTAAGGCTTTAGAAGGAATGCAACCAACATTAAGGCAAGTACCTCCAAGTGTCGAATATTTTTCAATGATGGCCGTTTTTAATCCTAATTGAGCACAACGAATTGCTGCCACATATCCACCTGGCCCTGAGCCTATTACAGTAACGTCGTATTGCATATAATCTTAATAAATATTGTATTGATTACAGATAAAAAAGTTTACGGTCAAAATTAACAAAATCCCTTAATTTTACGGTCTCCATTAGATAAATAGATGACTTACTGTTTAGGTATTAAGCTCAAAGAAGGGTTGGTTGCGATCGCGGACACCAGATTGACATCAGGCACAGAAACAACAGTCGGTAAAAAACTTTTTGTTCATCAGCAAGGAAGACATGTGATGTTTATCATGACTTCAGGCCTTCGTTCGGTAAGGGACAAAGCGCTTACATATTTTAGGGAGGTTATTGAAGAAAACGATGGCCAATACAATAAAATGTACAAGGCAGTAAATGCTTTTGCAACACAACTTAGAAGGGTGGCAGCAGAAGATAAACAAGCACTTGAATCATCGGGTTTCAGGTTCAATTTAAATGCCATAGTAGGTGGACAATTTGAAGATGATGAAGAACACAAGTTATTTATGCTTTATCCGGAAGGTAATTGGGTTGAAATAGGAGAGGGGGCACCATTTGTGATTATAGGAAATTCGGGATATGGAAAACCAATTTTAGATAGAACTATCACCCCGGATACATCATTGAAAATTGCCTTAAAAACCGGTTTTTTGTCTTTTGATTCAACCAGGGTAAGCGCAAATGATGTAGAATTTCCTATTGATGTTATATTGTACAATAAAGGAAGTTACAAATTTGCTGAGCAACGGTTTATGAAAGAAGATGTTGCGAATGTTTCTGAAAATTGGGGTAAAGCTTTAAGAGAGAATATTAAACATATTCCGGAAGACTGGATGAATAATGTCTTAAACCAACTTACTCCATCTCAAAAATAACCTCAACCTTGTTTTTCAACGCTAAGTTAATTATACTTGTTAAACACTTTTTAATCATCGTTCAGTTAAAACCCATTTGACATGAGAAAAACATATTTTGCTTCAGGTATAATTGTTTCTGCTTTAATCCTGAGTTCATTTTTGCCAAAAAATAAAGAGGAATTAAAAAGTAATCCGGCAGAGTTACAGAAGGCTGATACCTACGCTGTTGACATTAATAAATCAAAAATTTACTGGACAGGTAAAGGTGTTGGAAAACAACATACAGGATTTGTTACGATACAATCTGGTACTGTTTTGATTGATACTAAGACTGTTACAGGAGGTTTTATGTATATCAATATGAAAAGCATCACTAATACTGATATAAAGGATGCTGGATTTAATAAAAATCTTGTAGATCATTTAAAATCACCTGATTTTTTCTTTGCAGCAAAATTTCCAACATCTACTTTTAAAATTATCAAAGCCGAAAGGTTAGATGTACCTGAAGGTCAGCCAAATTATAAAGTGTTGGGTGAGTTAACAATTAAAGGGATTAAAAAACCAATTGAATTTCTTTCTACTATTAAATACATCAAGAAATCAATTGTTATTACAGGAGATGCTGAATTTGATAGAACAATCTATGATGTAAAATACAATTCTGGCAATTTCTTTCAAGATTTAGGTGATAAGTTGATTGAAGATAAGGTTCAGTTAAAATTGGATATTCACGCTGAAATCAAATAATTTAAATAACTGTATCTAATATGAAGGGACTGTAGAAATATGGTCCTTTTTTTATTTATAAACATTTTGTAATCAGATATGGAGCTAAAGAAATTTCATGAAATTGCGCTTTCATTTCCAGAAACTGAATCAAACCTTCATTTTGATAGAATTGCCTTTAAGGTCACTGGAAAAAGAATATTTGCCACGATTTTAGAGTCCAGCTTAAGTGCTAATATTAAGCTAAATATTGTAGACCAATCGGTCTTTTGTTCTTTTAATAAACTTCATATTTATTCAGTGCCTAATAAGTGGGGTTCGCAAGGTTGGACCACTTTTGAGATCGACAAATTGCTTTCTGAAATCTTAATTGATGCTTTGGAATGCGCTTATAATGAGGTTATTAAGCCAACAAAAGTTTAGTTTGATTTTTGTCTTTACTTCACCAATGTCAACTCACCAAAAATTCCTGCATCAATCCAACCCCGGTTTTTATCTTCACCAGGTACAGGAATGGAACCTATAAAATTTTCCCTTCTCTCGCTTTTGTCATTATCGC
>JACMRH010000189.1 GCA_014376535.1 Cytophagales bacterium
AATAAAATGTTATGCTGGATATGTGAAAGATAAACAGGGAAATTTAAACCCCTTTGCCATTTTGGTCAACAACCACGACGTGCAGAACAGGGAAATCGTAAAATTGATTGAGGGGTTGATGGAATTGTGTGTGGAGTAAAAGTATTATAGTATGTGAGGGTTAATGACGTGAAGGCCTTCTATGTTTTTAAAGTCATCAACATTTCTTGTTAGCAATACTAAATTATGAACAATAGCAGTCGCTGCAATAATGCAATCAGGAAGCTTGGCTTTGCTTTTTATTCTTATTTTGATTGTTGTGTCAATTATATCAGAACCAATTTTATCATAAACTAAGGATAATTCAACAAATTTTTCCAGAATGGTTTTTTCTTCTTTTGATATTCCAATACCAGCAAATAATTCTATTACCGTTATAAAGGAAATTGCAGGTTCTAATTTTTCTATGTAAACTCTGGCTTGTATAGGAAGTTTTGAATTGCAATAGTCAATTATAACATTGGTATCCAGTAAATACATTTCTTATTATTTACTATTATCGTCACTCCAATTGTTGCGGCTCTCATTAACATGTTTTTGAATTTCATATGCCGTCTTGTCACTTAAACTTCCCCACAACTCTGAAATACCTTTTTTCAATACTGTAGGTTTTTGTTCTATTGGTTCATCAATGGCATAAATTAAAATTTCAATTTTTTTGCCAATATAATTTTGAGGAATAGTAAGGTTATAACTATTTGAATGAGGGGTAACTATTGTTTTTATCATGATGAAAGAATTAAGTCCTTTTCTTACTTAAGCAATTTATGAATTTCAAAGTGTTTCATCAATTACTTTTGTTAGAAATCAATTTGTACTGACAAGCTGTCAGTTCCTCTTTAATCCTTATCTTTGTTTTAGAATTGCGAGAAATGACCTCCCTGATAAAAGACCTGGATATTTTAACTGAAGTACAAACCCTTGTACCAGAATTTAAAACAACACCAGAAGAAAACGTTCCCGGATCAAGAAAGATTTACATAGAAACGTATGGCTGCCAGATGAATTACTCTGACAGTGAAATTGTAATGGCAGTAATGCAGCAAAATGGTTATTCTTCTACTTCAAATATTGAGTCTGCAGATCTTATTCTGTTGAATACCTGCTCTATACGGGACAATGCAGAACAAAAAGTACGGTCCCGCTTAATGCACTTGAAAGGTTTCAAAAGAAGAAACAAAAACCTGAAGATCGGCATATTAGGCTGCATGGCCGAAAGGCTGAAATCCAAATTGATCGATGAAGAAAAAATGGTGGATCTGGTGGTTGGCCCCGATGCTTACCGGGATCTTCCAAATCTTTTAAATGAGGTGGATGAAGGACAGAAGGCCATCAATGTATTTCTTTCAAGGGAAGAAACCTATGCTGATATTGAGCCTGTCAGATTAAATTCAAATGGAATTTCTGCCTTTATTTCCATCATGCGTGGTTGCGATAACATGTGTTCTTTTTGTGTGGTGCCCTATACCCGGGGACGTGAACGAAGCAGGGATGCGCATTCTATTATAAACGAAGCTGAAGATATGTTCAGAAAAGGGTATAAAGAAGTTACCCTTCTAGGCCAGAACGTGGATTCTTATAAATGGTCTTCCGATAACGAAACTGAAAAAGTCAATTTTGCAGAACTCCTTGAAAAAGTAGCACTTATAAATCCGGATTTGAGGGTACGTTTTTCTACTTCTCATCCAAAAGATATGACGGACGATGTGCTTCATATCATGGCTAAGTATGAAAATATCTGTAAAAACATTCATCTTCCTGCTCAAAGTGGCAGCAGTTCGGTATTGGAAAGAATGCACCGAACATACACCAGAGAATGGTACCTGGACAGAATTAAGGCAATTAAAAGCATACTAGGCGAAGAATGCGGGATTTCAACAGATACTATTGTAGGTTTTTGTGGAGAAACAGAGGAAGAGCATCTGGAAACCTTAAGTTTGATGAGTGCAGTTAAGTACGATTATGGTTACATGTTTGCTTATTCTGAAAGGCCAAACACACCTGCAGCCAAAAAATATGCTGACGACATTGAAGAAAGTATCAAACAAAAAAGACTGACACAGATAATCAATCTGCAAAGCGCACATTCACTGGAAAGAAATAAACAAAGAGTAGGAAAGACTTACAAAGTTTTAATAGAAGGGTTTTCAAAAAGATCAGTAGAGCATTTGCAGGGAAGAACTTCAGATAATAAGGTAATTGTATTCCCAAAGGGTGATAAGGCAAGTGGAATGTATGCCCATGTATTGGTTACTGATTGTACAGCTGGGACTTTAATAGGCAAATTGGTATGAGAAATTTGACAATGATCCAACCTTTGTTAGATGAATTCAAAAGTACTGTTAAAGCTATTTACGGGAACAGGATTGTAAAAATTTTACTTTATGGATCTTATGCTCGTGGAGAGCAACATGAGGAATCTGATATTGATTTAATGGTGGTTTTGAAAGATGAAGGGTTTGATAAAAAGCTGGATGAAAAGCCAATAAGGGAAATCACCCACAGGTATTTATTGGACAAACAATTAGTAGTTATGCCTGTATTGGTTCCGTATGAAAAATATTTAAATGATAAGTCGCCATTTTTGTTTTTTGTTAAAAAAGATCAAATGGAGATATAATGGATTTAACAAATTTTATAGAACATTCGGAAGAATGTTTAATAGATGCTAAAGAAACCTTTAGAATTGAAAGAAATAAAGCTAGTGTTTCAAGATCTTATTATTGTATTTTCCATTGTATTCAGGCTTTACTCGCTACAAAACAAATATTTGTAAAAACGCATACCGGAGCGTTAAATAAATTTGGAGAGTTATTTGTAAAGACTTTAATTTTCGACGAAAAATATTCAAAGTTTGCATCTGATGCATTTAAAGACAGACAGAATGCAGATTATAATTTTCATACATCTTTTGATGATGCTGAAATTATTGATCTAATAGCACACGCTGAGGAATTCCTGGATATTACTAAAAAGTATTTAAAACAAAACAATCTGTTGTAAGTGACCGATCAGGAAATTTTAAGCATAAAAAACAAATTTGGGATTATTGGTACTTCCCAGGTTCTTAGTCATGCTATTCAGGTGGCTGCCCAAGTGGCGGCAACTGACATGACTGTATTGATTACAGGTGAAAGTGGTAGTGGAAAAGAATCATTTTCCAAAATCATTCATCAGTTAAGTCATAGGAAACACGGTCAATTTATTGCCATCAATTGTGGCGCGATACCGGAAGGAACAATTGATTCGGAGCTATTTGGCCATGAAAAGGGATCTTTTACGGGAGCCCATGAAGGCCGCAAAGGCTATTTTGAAGTTACAGATGGCGGATCAATTTTTCTCGATGAAATAGGAGAGATGCCGATGGGAACGCAGGCAAGACTTTTACGTGTGCTTGAAAATGGTGAATTTATCCGGGTAGGTTCATCTAAAGTACAAAAGACGGATGTCAGGGTAATTGCGGCAACAAATGTGAAACTTTTAGACGCAGTTGAAAAGGGTAAGTTTAGAGAAGATTTATATTACCGGTTAAATACAGTTCCTATTTATGTACCGCCTTTGCGTGAACGTGGGAACGATATTGACCTGTTATTCAGGAAGTTTGCCGGCGATTTTGCTGACAAATACAAAATGAAACCCATCAGGTTGGCTGAAGATGCTAAAACCCTGTTATTGAAATTCAGGTTTCCAGGTAATATACGACAGTTAAAAAACCTTGCAGATCAGATTTCAGTACTGGAAACCGAAAGAGAAATTTCAGCGTCGGTTTTAAGTAAATACATTCCCCAGGAACAAACCAATTTGCTTCCATCCTTAAGTAAATCTTTTGGAAACCAGGATTCCGGAATGTCAGAACGTGATATTCTTTACAAAGTGCTTTTTGACATGCGTAAAGACGTGACTGAACTGAAAAAGCTGGTTTTTGAATTAATTGCCAATGGAAAGATTGATGACACGGTCTTAAAAGAGAACCGGGATTTATTCAGAGGATTCGAAAATGAAGAACCTCGTCAGGCTTCTTTGCCACAATCAACTACAAATGCTCCTATTTTAATTTCTCCAAACAGTAACGAAACCAATACTTTTAATTTAGACATCATTCAGGATATTTCCCATGAAGATGAGGAGGAATCACTTTCTTTAGAAACCAGAGAAAAAGAGCTGATACTTAAAGCTTTAAAAAAGAATAAGAATAAGCGCAGGCACGCAGCTAAAGACCTTGGTATTTCTGAAAGGACTCTTTACAGGAAGTTGAAGGAGTATGGCCTGGAAGAATAGAAGATTTGTGATTCAATGTCGTTTTGTGAGACTTTCGTACTAATAACACAATAACATACAGTATTTATCTTTCTTCAGAGTTCTTTTTGCTTGACCAATCTACCTTTCCGGCTTTCAGCCACCTTCCCTTCACAGGGAAGGAGTTTTTAAAAGTCAAGGCTGTGGAAAAAATGTCTAAATTTCTTCTCCCACACACGAAATCCTGCGAATAGGCAAGTTATAAAGAACCCAAAAACTCAGGCTATCGGGCAAGCAGTCTTTCTTTTTCCATCGCTTCTTGAAGAAATTTTTAACGCCATTTCTTCCAAGGCCAGAAGTACATAATCAGCATAAATCAACCCTATTAGAAAAAGCTATCAGCTATTACCCCATCACCCTTAAACTATAGTCACTACTTTATCCATATTGTTCATGGCTAGCCTGATCTCGCTGTAAGTAAATTCTTCACCTAATTGCTGGCGAACCGGCCCATACAGTGTTGTTTCAAGCCTTTTGATTACTTCAACAATTGCTTTATACTTCTCTGGTTTGATCAATTCGAATAAATCTATTTCCCCGCTTTCCACAAATTGTGCCAAATGTCCTTCAATTGTGGATACAGACATTGACCTTTCTTTTGAGATTTCTTCAATGGTTTTTCCTTGTTTGTAAAGAGTCAAACTTTCTTGTTTAGATTGACCTTTTGGTAATTTCGGTTTCTTTTCTTTCGGTGTAAGTAAAGCTTTTTCAGATGCTTCTGCTATTCTTTGATTCAACAGTCCAACATCCATTATTTCACCTTTATCAAAACCGCCACCACTATTAGCAGCTTTTAATAAAGATTCTGCCCTTGTAATTTGTTGCCATTGTTTAAAACGGTAATTATCCAATTCCTTTAGTTCATCTAAATATCCCTTTACCTTTTTGCTTTCCTGGATCAAATGAGTATGGGTTTTCATTGTTTGTGAAAGCTCTTTAAATAATGGTTCAAAGTAATTCTTTGCAGCAGTCACTCTCTCCTTTAATCTGATTAATGTATCTGTCCCGTTTTCAATAAAGATGTTTTGTACATGTGGCGGAAATTTGTCTGCAACCAATTTGGCAGTTTCTACCTTCTTTAACCATGCTTTTCCCCAGGCACTGTGCTTTTGTTTCTCTGAACGCATAATGTCCTTCTCATAACTTTCAGCATGTTCCAAGGCAAGTTTGTGCAGGTGTGAAAAGTCAAATGCATTTAATATAAAGCGCAAAAAATAAGTATTGGAATCTATTTTAAGGTTATCAGTAAGTTCTGTATGGTTCGTTTTTTGTTTGGTAAAAGAAAGAAGTGTATGGTCTTTCAATACATTTCCTTTCTGTACATTGTGTGTCATGATTAATCCTTCCAGGGTGCGAAGTCGTGAAAGTGCAACGTATACCTGGCCGGGAGCAAATGCACCGGAAATGTCTACTATAGCTTTGTCAAATGTGAGTCCCTGGCTTTTGTGAATGGTAATAGCCCAGGCAAGTTTTAAAGGATAATGAGAGAACTTACCAACCATTTCTTCTTCAATTTGATTAGTCAGCTCATTTAAAGTGTACTTCTTGTTTTCCCAGGCATATTTTTCTACTTTAACGGAAGGCGTTCCATCGTTAAAAGTTACTTCAATTTCATTCTTATCAAGTTTCTTAATGGTCCCTATTTTACCATTGAAATATCTTCGGTCTGCAGATGAATCATTTTTAATAAACATAACCTGCGCGCCTTTTTTTAGATCCATAATCCTTTCAATAGGGTAGAGGTTTTCAGGATAATCACCTTCTAAATCTGCTACAAAAGAAATTACTTTTTCAGGTAGCTGCTGAAGTGCTTGCTGATTTATCTGGTCGGCCTTGTTATTGTGGGTTACAAGATGAATATACCCATCTCCCGATTTTGACTGGAATTCCGGAAAAACTCTTCCATTTAATATTTCGAAATCTTCATTGTCTATTTCATCATCCCTTAAATGATTAAGCAACCGAAGAAATTTTGGGTCTGATTGCCGGTATATTTTCTCTAACTCAATGTATATCGGCTTATTATGTTGTAAAGAATGCGCGTCGAAAAAATAATTGCTTTTATAAAATTTGCTTAAAAGAGCGCCTTCTTCTCCCCGCACTACGGGCGGCAACTGTAACATATCGCCTATGAATAGCAATTGTACTCCACCAAAAGCTATTCTTGGGTTTCTTCTTACATATCGAAGAATATCATCAATAGCATCAAGCAAATCGGCACGCAACATGCTAACCTCATCTATGATAAGCAGTTCCATCTCTCTCAAAAGCCTTCGCTTGGTTTCGTTCATTTGCAAATCTCGTATAAGCGAGGTTGGAGTCACAACTTTAAAATTAACCTGTGTTGATGCATTCCAGTTGCGGTCAGGAATATAGACTCCAAAGGGCAGGTGAAAAAGAGAATGCAGAGTTACACCGCCTGCGTTTATAGCTGCAATTCCTGTGGGTGCGGCGATGACAGTGTTTTTATGGCAATTTTTAGAGATCCTGTGCAGGAATGTTGTTTTTCCTGTTCCCGCCTTTCCGGTAAGGAAAATGTGTTTCTCTGTTGTATTTATGTAATCTGCAGCAATCCTTGCAGAATCATGGATAGTAGTAATTTCCATTTATAAATATGAATAAAAGCTTTAAGCTACTCAATGCTTTTATCTATCGCAAAAAATAAACCTGAGTGTCATTTCAAAGTCTTTAAATCTGATGAATCCAGTCTTTTATTTTGCTCCAGGATCAATTTGCGGGTTGATTCCAGGCTTTCTAATTCTGCTTTCAATTTGAATTTCGCTTCTGCGACCTCCTGTTCTAATGTCTTTCTTTTGTTCTTCATTGATATTTTATTGTGTTTTCTCTAAAATTATGTTCCACGAACAATTAAATGCTTTTGATAAAAATTCTGCTTCGAGGGCAGTCAGTAAATAAGGTTTGGCCATCAATTTATAAAGCCTTGCTTCAGTTTTAAGATCAAATTCTTTTTTAAAGTCGTTCATTAAATTTTTTTTGTTTTCAGAGTTTAAGTTATTGTAGAGTTTTGCGAGATTGGTTTTTTTAGTGGAATTGTGCATTTTGAACAATTAATTTATTGAATTTAATAATTTATTGTTTGATTTGTTCCTGGCAAATATATACAAAGAAGATTTATTATATACGTAATGGAATTAAAAAATATTGATAATATCCATATTGGAAATAAAATTAGTGAATTGATTAAATTGAATAACATATCTGTTTACAACACTTTGTCGCCAGCAATAAAAAAAACGCCAGCAGGTATTTATAAGGATTTTGAAAAATCAGATTTATCCTTGAAGCAGGTCTATGCTTATCTGAAAAATATAGATATGGATTTTTGTGAGTTTTTGAGCAGTATTGGAATTTGTAAGGAGAAAGAAGTGCCTTTATTGATGAAGGATATGGATTTTCAATACAATACATCTCCCAAAGAAGATTCTTCAACTTTAAAAAGGGAAATTGAATTGCTCTCCAAACTTGTTGATGAAAAGGAAAGAATGATTCAGCTTCTCAGTAAAGGAAAATTTAATAAATGAAACTGATTCAGATATTTTTACCCTTATATAATTCTAAAGGAGTAATATTCAAGGAAGCTTTATTTGAAAAGATAA
>JACMRH010000190.1 GCA_014376535.1 Cytophagales bacterium
TAGAAAGTCTATTGCCTAATAAGCCATTTATTAAAAAACCCAACAAAGGCAAGATGGGGATGAGCCAAGCCAATTCTACCATTTCAGCTTATTTAATAGGTCAATATCTATTGATTTAACATTTCTGTAAATCATTACAATTATGGCAAGTCCTACGGCAACTTCTGCAGCGGCAACGGCCATTATAAAAAATACAAATACCTGTCCTGATGGATCGTTTTTAAAAGTAGAAAGTGCTACTAAAAGCAAATTGATGGAATTCAACATCAATTCTACTGACATGAAAATGATGATGGCGTTCCTTCTTATTAAAACACCCAGAACACCTATGCAAAAAAGCGCAGCGCTGAGATAGAAATAGTGGTTAAGCGGAACAGTTTGAAATATACTTTGCATTAATTTTTAAAGTACGCCAGAACGAAAGTGCAAGTTTAAGAAAATTATCTTCAACATGTACAATGCTCTGATTGTTTAATACAATTATAATAGAGAAAATATAGGTTGAAAATCAGCATTACATTTAATAGTGATGTCTTGTCGGCCTTATATCTTATACGTATTTTTCTAATCAATGCTATTTTACTTTATTGATAAGGTTTCAAAATCATTTCGCTACATCGGAAATTGAGAATACCACATTAAAATTTACCCTTGAATTTTAATTTTGATCATTGTACGGTTTTATTTAACATTGGAAAACTAAACAAACTCATGAATAACTTTAAGATTTCTTTAGTACTGTCCTGTATTGTTTTTTTTTTCCTGTAAAAAGAAAACTTCCGAAGAAACTGTAGCACCTCAGGTTCAAAGCTCCGCTAATCTGATTGAACCGTTCAAAGCAAATACTTCCACTATCAATTTCAGGGACTCTTCCGGAATGACAGTTATTTTTCAGGGTAAATTTGATAAGCCTGTAAAATGGAAGATTTCTATTATTGGGTTGCAGTCAGGGGCTGTTAAAACTTTTTTAGGAACTGCAACAGATTTGAATTTCTCGTCTATCTGGAATGGATCTCAGGATTCACTTTATTTTTTCAGGGACAATGAAAAAGTCGTGGCCCATTTATCCTTTGATAATGGAGCTGAAATAGCCCGGGATACTGTTTTGGTAATCAAAAACAAAGGGCTTAATTCCAACCAAATTGCCTTGTTTCCCAAATATGTTAAGCTTGATGATTGCAATCCCAATAGGTCCAGATTCTTTTATACTGTTGGTTATGACATTGAACCTGACCCAAAAGCAGATATGGATCCTTCTGTTCAAGTTGATGCAAATGGATTTATTGAAGCAGTAGGAGATTCATCTCTTAATTTATTTCCAAATGCAAAATATCAAGGAGGATTAACTGACTCCAGGTTTTTCTATTTGAAAGGGCAAGACCTGTCAACGCGCATGCAAACTGAATCTGGTCCCGATTATTATATCGGAAGATTTCAATCTGTTAATCTTAAAGATTCTTCAAGTGCAGGAAACCGACTTACTTTTGGGGATACACCAGTCATATGTGGCTTACCATCCAAATATGGTAAAAACGTAACTAAGTTACTGGTACAAGCCGGTTCATCAGACAATTTATATTTTAATGTATTTGTGTTTGGTAACAATGATGGTTCCAAAATAAATTATATAACTAAAGAAGATGATAACAATGATGGGACTTATAAAGAGTTTGATGGTGATGAATCTTATGAGAAGGCTATAGTTATTGATTTTAATGGTTGGAAATTATTTTCTCTAAGGTACAGTGACTTTACAAAGGCAGCTTTTTTAGATCCTGTCGATGGCTTCGATAAGACGCAAATGAATGGAAATAGCAGACAGGATATTTCTAATATTATTAACGTTCAATTTAATTTGGTTGCTGGTATTAAAGGAGGGAAAGGACAAATGATCATTGACTATCCAACTGCCTCCTGGGGAAGTAAGTTTAGCTATTAA
>JACMRH010000191.1 GCA_014376535.1 Cytophagales bacterium
AAAGAAGACATTCTTTATTGCTGTCAGTATAATGAAAGCAATTTTGAGTTTTTTAACCGATTAGCTGTGGAATATGGCGAATGGTTTTATTACGATGGCAGAAATCTGTTTTTCGGGAAGCCGTCATCTTCAGAGAGTATCAAATTGGTTTACGGAGAGCATTTGGAGAGCATTAATTTCTCTTTGAAACTTGCGCCAAACAAAGCAAATGCCTACAGCTATCATGCTGAAAATGACGAGGTTTTCACGACCTCACCAGGAACAATCAAAGGCGATACTTATGTGAACAAATCTATAGAAGTATCGGATAAACTTTACCGGACTACCCTTACACACACTGTGGCAGTTCCTGTATCTTCCCAAAGCGACATGGACCTGTATGCAAAAAACCGTCAGGGACAGAAAGCCGCAGCTACTGTACAATTATCGGCTTTTGGCGACAACCCAAAAGTAAAAATTGGTAACCAGGTTGAATTAATTTTGAAAGAAACAGATCTTTCCGGGCAGGATTCTACAGAAGAAGCCCGTTTTTTGGTGACTTCCATTACCCATACTTTGAACGGAACGGGGACCTATTCCCATGAATTTACAGCAATTTCTGCTTCGGCAGAACATATCCCGGCGGAACTAAAGCCAGTTCATGCGGAAAATCAAGTGGCCATTGTCAAAGAAAATAAAGATCCGCTAGGTTTTGGAAGGGTAAAAGTGCAGATGCCCTGGCAAAAAGCTGACAATGAAACTACTGACTGGATCCGCATATTGACACCAGATGCCGGAAGCAGCAGCGATGTAAGCAAAAATCGTGGTTTTGTATTTGTTCCTGAGATAGACGACCAGGTAATCCTCGGTTTTGAACACAATCATCCGAGCCGCCCATTTGTATTGGGAAGTGTGTTTCATGGCAAAAACGGTGCTGGTGGAGGAAAAGAAAACAACGTCAAAACCATCAAAACCCGAAGCGGGCATACCATTTCGCTGGACGACACCAAAGATGCCGAAACCATAATCATCAGCGACAAAAGCGGAAATGAGATAAAATACGATACCAAAAAGAAATCACTCCATATTACTTCTACCGAAGACATTGAGCTGACTGCCAAAAACATCAAAATCACGGCAGAAGAAAATGTGGAGATCATGGCCAAGAAAAAGATCAGCCTTACCAGCGAAGGAGATATGGAACTGATCTCAGAAAAAGAACTGGCCTTGCAATCAGAAAAGGACACAACTGTAAAAAGTGGGGCCGGAATTACCCTTGAAGCCACCAAAGATGCGATCCTCAACGGACAAAATGTGACAGCAGAAGGGAAAGTAAAAGCTACATTCACTGGCGCCCAGACTAAAATATCAGGTAAAATGACCGCTTTGCAAGGGGCGAGCGGAAAAATAGAAATTACCTAAACATGGCAGGAAAACCAATTGCAACTGTAGGAAGTATGCATGTCTGTGCCATGGTAACAGGCACCGTTCCTCATGTGGGCGGACCTATATCTGGCCCCGGTGCATCCAATGTCTTGATCAACGGAAAGCCAGCCGCACTCATGGGCGATATGTGCACCTGCGTAGGCCCACCTGACGTAGCCGTCATGGGAAATGCCCTGGTTAAAATAAATGGCAAAGCAGTTGTTTGCCAGGGAGATATGACTGCTCATGGAGGTTCGATAGTGATGGGAGAATCTAATGTGACGATAGGATCAGCCACGCCGGAACCTTCTGTATTGCTGCCGGTCAGGGAAATTCCTTTTCCTAAGATTACGACCATGTCCCGTGTAGCGGCAACCGTTTCCGGAAATGGGAAGAGTTTGAAAGAGGCTGAGAAGAATATGGAGAAGGTGAAAGAGGAGGCTAAGAAGCATGGGTACTTGGACGATTATTTCTTTAGTATATAAATCGTAGAAATGAAATTCGAATATCCTGTCAAAATTACAGGCGAAACTCCCGAAGAAATTGAATTAAAGGTTGCGGGTTTGATGGGAGGTCAAAATCATGTTGGCTTTTTTCCTTTGGGACGATTAAATAATTGGCACGGAGGAATTCACATTGAAGGTCATAACGAACTGTTAGCTATTGCAGACGGAAGAGTTATTGCTTATAGGATGCCTAAAAAATATCTGGTTGAAAAAATCGGAACTATTGAATACGAGTATTCTTATGGATTTGTATTGATCCAGCATGATTATAAAAGCCCACAGGGACTTGAGATTACATTTTATAGTTTATACCACCATCTTGCGTCTTATGAGGAAATAATTAAGGATAAAAAAGTTATTCCCGATTTTATTGAAAAAAAAGGATTTAAAGTCAAAGGAAATGAAACCAAAACTGGAGTTACTGGAAAAGGCGCATTTCATTTAAGCAGTTTGGCAAGCAATGCTACCAAGGTTTTTATCCTTAACAATACACAGGTTACGGCTGGACCAATTGATAAAGATTATAGAAAAATAACAGGTACATCTTTTACAGGTGAAAAATATATAAAGGCGGATAAGCTAGTAGCGGCATTTTGTGATACAGACTTTGATTCAGTT
Organism: Cytophagales bacterium; assembly: GCA_014376535.1. Taxonomy (GTDB): domain Bacteria; phylum Bacteroidota; class Bacteroidia; order Cytophagales; family UBA9547; genus UBA9547. The sequence goes on from JACMRH010000191.1 coordinate 2,529, forward strand.
AAAAATTGTGATAAACCTATCAAAGCAGGAGAATTAGTAAGTTATACAGGAATGTATGGCTTTCCTAAAAACAAGGATTATAGGGCTTCACACATCGAAGTGTTTACTGCTGATAATGTTGCAGTTCTTTTAAAGGGTATAAAGGAGGACAAAGATGAAAGCCAGCACTTTCTCCAGTTGAAAAAAGGGACTGAATTGAGAAAAGCTTCGCCCTATACAATGAAGAAAGGATGGAACATAAAAGTGGTCTTGGCCGGAACTGAATATTCACAAATTGTACAATGCGCAGTGGAGAAAACTGTAAAGTATGATGATTTAATTGATAAAGGTGCCTTTTATAATATAAAAGCGAGTGCTTCTTTTGAGGCTGTAAATAAGGAGTTTATGTATTTGCTAAATGCAAATACTAAATTAGATCATGTTTCTAGAGAAGACCTAAAAGAGGGAATAGTAATCGTTGAAAAGAGAAGAAAAGTAAGGTTAGATCCTTTGGATGATATACAATATTGGATCAAGAATGATAAAATTCCGGAAGGTCTAGCTGCCATTAAAGAATTAAAGGAGGACTTGGTAGAATTATTTTTAAAAGACCCAACGGGAATAGAATTAAAACCTGTAATTAAAGAGGATATAATTATTAGAAAGAATTCTGCGATTGTCCCTAAAATTGCTCCTGCCGATGAATGGTATTTTCTAAAATGTTCCTACCTGACCGATGGGGTTAGAGATACCCCAAGCGGATGGATTAAAATAGCAGAAGTGCCGACTGTCTCAGCTTTTGACTGGGGCGCGTTTGGCTTCAAAATGTTGGATAACTTAGCAGATATATTTGTATATGATCTTAGTCAGGTGCCTGATGATTTAAAGAAGGAAATAGACAAAATCGATAATGCCACCCAGAACGAAGCGGATACAGAAAACAATAAGAAAGGTAAGCTAACAACGTTTGAATTAAGAAGTGCCTTGGCGAAGACAAATGTGGCTAGGGGATTGTCTCATTTAGTTTGCAAACATACTAATGAGTGGGCTTGTAATACTGGCAAAGTCAAAGGAGAGGTAGAAACATATTTAAATAACATAATTAAGGATAATGGAGGAATTGATAATTCCACAGAATTAGAGGATACAAAAAATCAAATGTTGGATTCTCTTGAACTTCGTTTACCGAAGCTGAATATTTGGGAGCATATTAAAGATGGACCAATAATTACTGATCCCCCAACACCACCTCCCCCTATCCCTAGGAAATTCTCTTCGGTGAAGGAAGTTTATCATTTCCATCCGATTGCTTTTGTGGAGCATATGAAGAGGATGGAGAAATGTTATTGTGAGAGAGATATCACAGTAGAAATTTTTGAAGAAATTTTTGGAAAAGGGCCTTGGTTTACTTCAACAAAGAAATTTGCTGACATGTCAAAATATCCAGATGTTTATAAATCAACCTCTCAAAGATTGGTTAATTTGTTCAATAAAGCTATGTCCGAAAACGGAATTAACACCTGTTTTCAAAAGGCTCATTTTATTTCGCAATGTGCACATGAAACGGACAGCTTTAAAACTACTCAAGAATATGATGAGGGATTAAAATATGATCCAGGTACATTTAAAGCCAAACATGACAAGTATAAACAATATTTGGATTACTTAAAAAAATATGGTGGAGATGATGAGGACAATCAAACAGCTAATATTGACACTAATTATGAATCTTGTAAATCTGATTATGACATTTATGAAAAAAATAAAAGTAAAGCCGATTTCAATCTCCAATCATATAAGACCAAGCATGATAAATATGTTCCTTTTTTAGCTGACAAACTTCTTTACACGCCTTATAAATCTTACATCGAAGATTACAATGCTTATGTTAAATGCTTAAAGATGAACAATAAGGTTGATGGAGATGGAATTGCTTACAAAGGAAAGGGTTTTTTGCAGTTGACGTGGAAATGTAATTATGAAGAATTTAAAAAAGAAAAGGGTATAAATTGTGTAACTAATCCTACTCTTATCGCATCTAACCTGGAAAATGCTATTAATGTTTCTGTTTTCCATTGGATCAAAAACTCGGCATGGGGTAATTTGAATCTCTATGCTAATAAGGATGATTTAATATATATAACATATGGGATAAATGGTGGATTAAATGGTTTGCAAGATAGATATACTAAATTGAGAAAAGCGTTAGACTCTTTGATTTGTAAAAATTGTGGACAGGTTTACGTACAAAACCTAGGCAATTATACGTATGATAAAAGCGAGGTAAGCCAAACAAAATTCGGTAAAAAGCATAAAAATTATATTGTTTCGGAATTGAATAAATTAAAGTAAGTAATGCTGAAAACCCTTCTCAAAACAATACTTTTTTTTCTGACTCTTACAACCTTTGGTCAATCAAATAATTGTTTGTTCGAGGAAACCCTATTAGAATCTAAGGAGTTTGATATAAACCAGGATGGTTTTCAGGACTTGGTGGAGTTAATCAATTGCTCAGACAATAAAGTTCTCAACCTTAGAATTAAAATATATTTCCATTCTAATAAATCAAAAACCAAAATATTAAACAAGGAAATAATAAGTAATGGATTAGAAGGATATGCTCGTCCAGAATTAATAGTTTCATCAAATTTAATAAAAATCAAAATGTTTGTAGATAAAAGGTTTTCACCGGGTGGCACGCAAAGCATAGGCGAAAAGACTGTTGAATATTTTAGGTTTATAAATAATGACTGGACATATTTTGGCTCGATATCTACTGATTATAATGAAGAAGGTAATGTAGAAGAGATAAGACTAACAGAAGCATCGTTGCTCGGTTCTTTTTATAACACAAATCAAGAGATTTTTAAAGATGTGTCAATACAGAATCAATATAAAGATAGTCTTGAAAGTTATATTACTAGATTGTCATTCAGGGAAAGAATCAACAATTTCAGCAGTATTAATAAATTAAATGGGTTAGAGATAATGTACTTATTAAACTTCCTACCTATAAATTTAAATAATCTCCAAAAGTATAATGATATTGGATATTTTCTTGTTGAAGCTAAAAAATACACTGAGGCAGTTTACATTCTTCAGAATATAATAGAAATATTTCCCTCAAGAACTGTAGCATATATAAATATTGGTGATGCCTATTTCGGATCTTCAATGAAATCAAAAGCGCAAGCATCCTACAACACCTACATAACCTTAATGAAAAAATCCGGTAAGGAAACGAAGATTCCAAAAAGGGTTTATGATAGGGTGAAAGCTTTATAGTAACAATTCATGCAACTAATTACAATAATAGGTTTATTGATATGTTACTCTAGTACTTTTGCTCAATTACCTGCTAAGTCAGAAAGAAATAAAATAAAATTAGGTGAATGTATATCTGGAGGTCATTTCTTAGAATTTTATAGAAAAGAATCTAAAAATAAGCCTTCAAAACTTTTGAAAACAGATTGCTTTGAAATGATTGGATACGAAAGAGTAACCATAATTGGTAAAACTGCGAAGTCAATTTCGCTGCATTTTTCATCTTCATTCGTTGTCGCAATAGATTTAATTATAAAGTTCAATGATACTGACAGTAACTGGTGGATAACAAGCGGAGAAGTATATGATCCAATTAGAATGGATTATGATTCTAAAGTTGAAGAATGTAGTACTTCGTTTAAAATTCTCTTGGAAAATTTTACAGAAAAAATTGATACTATCCAATCTCAGGTTCTTGATAATAAGCAGAATTGCAAATATTCATATTCCATTTCAAGACGGCTCGATGAAATACACATATATTATAAAACGGATGACGTGAATGAAAGATATTCGGGAATTGGTCGCATCCAAGCATATTTGGAAAGATATCCATTGGCCACCAATAATTTATCAAAATATAATGACATTGGTTATTTCCTCGGACAAAAAGGATTGTTTCCTGAATCTGTTTACCTATTAAATATAATAATAACAAAATTTCCTGATCGCACTCCCGCTTACATCAATTTAGGCGATGCCTATTGGGGTTTAAAAGATCAAATTAAAGCCAAAAAGCCTTACAAAAACTACATAGACCTTATGAAAAAATCCGATAAGGAAGCCAAGATTCCAAAAAGGGTTTATGATAGAATAAAATAGTTACTATGAATATCAAACCATTTTTAATTTCGCTTTCAGTTATTCTTAGTCTTAATGAAATCCAGGCAAAAACTTTAGCTAACGACTCCCTGATATACCAGAGTGATATTAATGGTGATGGATTTCCGGATAAAGTAAGCACACTGGACAAGAATTTTAATTTCACAATTCAAATTTCTAATTCTAAAAAGTCATTTATCAACTATAAATACAATCTAAAAAAATGCTATTCAGGTATTATTGATTTGGTTGAACCAAGTACTTTTTCACTGGAGAAGCTCAAAACTAACTTCAAATTCAAAGTAAAACTAAAGCCAGATTTCCTCAAAGAAAGAACTCTAAATGTCACCTACAAAGACGGTGATGAGCCATTTAAGCTTTTTGGTTTTTATGATACAACCAAGGATAAGCTTGACCCTGATAATATGGAAATTACTGATTATCATGCCTTTCAGACATCACACGATATTAATACGTTACAATCTCCATTAATCGATTTAAGCTTTAATTCTTTCAATAGTGCTTCCTTTTCATCCAATAGAAAAGCTAAAGACTATTGCTTAGACCTAAAAAATGGCATAACAAGGCCATACCCGGCTGACCGTATAAAATACTTCCTCGAAAAAGAGCCAGTTGACGAAGCAAACGTGATTAGCTACAATGACATAGGCTATTATTTAGAACAAAAAAAATTGTTCATGGAAGCGGGATATGTGCTTGTAAAAGTTTTAGAAAAATTCCCTCAGCGCACAGTGGCTTATCTGAATTTAGGTGATGTTTTGTGGAATTTGAACGAACAGGAAAAAGCCGCTGAATATTATAAAAAATATATAGAATTGATGAAAAAGGTGGGAAAAGAAGCAAAAATTCCATCAAAAGTTACAGAAAGGGAAAAGAAATACCAAAACGCACAACAAGTAACCGAACAACCTGTTTATGATACAACTGCAGTCGGTGTAAGATATACTTATAATAAAAAGTCTGTTGAAATATTAAGAAAGATTCGGGATGCTAATCCCGAAAGTAATCTCAATAATCCATGGGACTTTTCTGGTGAGTATTTTGAAGGTGTAGAAACGAATGAAGAGGGGGATATTATAAAATTATCTATCATAGGTATGGAAATAGAAAATTTGCCAGCTGAAATAGGCCAATTAGTATACTTGGAAGAACTTATAGTTTCTCAGAACAAACTGACAAGCCTACCTGCGCAACTAAGCCAATTAAAAAACCTAAATACATTGGACCTCTCTAAAAACAATTTTACTGTATTACCTGAAAGTATTACTCAATTAGCAAAGCTGTATAGGTTAAGAGCATCAGACAATAACTTGAAAACATTTTTAAAATATATCGCAAGGCTTGAAATATTGTTGGAACTTGATCTGTCAGGCAATTTTTTTACAGAAATCCCAATGGAAATTATACACCATAGTAACGTAAGGACATTAAAAATGAATTCAAACAGAATAAAAGCAATACCTAAAGAAATAGAAACTAATAAAGGAATAACTTTTCTGGAATTAAACTCAAATAATTTATCAGAGGTCCCGAAGGAGATTTTAAAATCTATGGTAACAAAGCTTAGTGTGCAAAAAAATAACATCAAGCACATACCTGTAGAGCTATGTAATAAAACTATAAAATTACTTGATATTGTTAAGGACGATGATGCTGAGTGTAAGTAGAGGGCTTGCCGGTTCGACTCCGAATCACATACAAATTTTCTCAGACTTAATCATGAATGAGTAGCTTAAAAGCTTAAAGGGTCAATTTAACCTTAGCTAGTTCGGTTTATTTTGAGATTTATCCAGAATTTGATCCTTTGCTACAAAATAGATATTTGTAGTAATTGTAACAATACCTACTCTATGAAGTGTTAAACTTCGTTGAGTACTCTCAATTTCTAGTATTAACAAACTCCCTCAAAACACCCTTTAGATTTATAATTGGCTTTAAAGAAGGATATGATATTGTCACTTCCTTTTTGTCCTCACAAGAATCTGAGGTTCTAATCACAAATGTTAGCCCTTTTGGTGCAATCAACCATCGTTCCTCAAGGCAGTTTAATATGTTGCTTTGATATTCGCAATCTGTTCGCTTGTCTTCTAATTGCTCAATTTTTTTTAGCAATAAAGTATTTAGCACTTTATCATAATCTGCATTAACTTTAAAAAGATCTGATAGGGAAATTTTAGTAAGTGAATCTCCACGGATAGCATAGTTGTCGTATTTTATTTCACATTTTCCTTCATCATTTGAAGGTGTGGAGGTAATGTGTTCAAATGAAACGGAATTTTTATTGGCGGCTATCAGACTGAAATCTGAATTATATTGATCATGAAATTCGGGCAAATACATTTCTCTGTATTTGCCATTTTTCCAATAAATCGGAAAAGAATGTGCATTTGTTGCTGTGAAATTTGTGTGCTTTAACCGGTCATTTTCATAATAATTTACCAATAACAAATTTAAAATAGCCTGCTGTATTTTGGTATTTGAATACCTGTATACCGAATCATAACCATTAAAAACGTTATTCCAGGTGGATTTTACAGAGTCATTATCT
>JACMRH010000016.1 GCA_014376535.1 Cytophagales bacterium
CCTGGTAAGATTTGATGGATATAATTATAAAGTCTTTCTTCATAATGAAAATGACACACTATCAATTGCAGATAACCTTATTCGATCTTTACATTTAACAGCCGATGGACATTTGCTGGTAGCAAATGAAAATCATGGCTTTTCAATTTTTGATTATGAATCCGAGCATTTTACAAGATATCTTCATAACCCAAATGATCTTAATTCTCTATCAAACAACAATATCATTTGCGTTTTTGTAAGTACAAAAGGTATAATATGGATAGGCACCTGGGAGGGAATTAATAGATTTGACCCTATATCTAAAAAATTTAATTACTATAATATCAGAAGCAACATTACTCAAAACAATAAACAAGATTTCATTTCTTCAATTGCAGAGGAACCCGATGGCAAACTATTATTGTACTCAACAGGAAGTCGGATAGTAAGATTTAATCCTCCTACCCAGACATATGACTTCGTAAAACTTCCTGAACTTCCTAAACCAAAATTACGCCTAAACAGGGGTGGAGTATTGTTTATCGACAAATCTGGTACAGTTTGGATCGGCTCTGAACTTAACGGACTGACCAGACTAAACACAAAGACAATGGCTACAAACCATTATAATGTTGAAAATGGGAAGCTTTCCTCTAATATTATTATGTCAATAATGCAGGACAATAAAGGTAAACTATGGGTGGCAACAGATGGGGGAGGCCTACTCGGGTACAATGCAAATACCGATTCTTTCCAAACATTTGTATATGATCCAGAAGAAGAAAAATCAATTAGTGGAAATGCAATTTACAGCGTTTACCAAAGCAAAGAAGGTCATATTTGGGCAGGGGCATATGCATCTGGCCTAAATGTAATCAAGGCGAATAAAAGAAAATTTGAATTTTATGGCAATAAGGGATCTATTGGGAAGAAGTTAAGTTATAAGTCAGTATTATCGTTTGCTAAAGCTGACAGCGGAAATATTTGGATTGGTACAGATGGAGGTGGTTTAAATTTGTTCCATCCAAAAGAAAATAAATTTGACTACTACAACAAAAACAATTCAGGAATATGTTCTGATGTAATTAAATCTTTATTGAAAGATTCAAGGGGAAATATCTGGATGGGAACATTTGGAAGTGGTTTGTGTAAGGTAAATTTTAGCACACAAAAATATGAACACTTTTCACCTTTTTTAGAGTCTGAAATAAAAACAATTAGCCACCCTAATGTATGGGCATTAAGCGAAGACAAAGATTCAACTATATGGTTTGGTCTTCTTGATGCAGGAATAAATAGGTATAACAACTCTTTGAATAGTTTTGAAAAATTCAATTATACAAACAAGAACCATAATATTCTAAAAGATGGAAGTATTATGTCTTTACTGGTAGATCATCAAAATAATCTTTGGGTAGGATCAGAAGCTGAAGGATTAAGTTGTATAGATTCTGAACGAAAAAATTCTTTTCTATTTAATACATCTAACCACTTGCCTTCTAATAACATAGCTTCTTTACTGGAAGACAGTAAAAACAGGATTTGGATTGGAACGAAAGGCGGAGGACTATCTTTATTAACAGACTTTAAAAGGAAAATATTTAGAAATTACACCAACAAAGAAGGCCTTCCCGGAAACTCTGTCAATTCTATTCAGGAAGATTTGCATGGCAATTTGTGGTTAGGTACTGACAATGGTTTATCATGTTTTGATCCTATAAGGCAGAAATTTTTGAACTTCGACCTTAGTGATGGACTTCAATCAATGGAGTTTGCTAAAAGTGCATCTCTGAAAGACGATAATGATTTTCTCTATTTTGGCGGCACGGATGGTTTTAACAGGTTTCATCCTGATAGTATTTTATTCAATAAAGTGCTTCCAAATGTATATATCTCTGGCTTTAATCTATTCAACAGTCCTATTGAAGCAGGCATTCAGTACAACGATAAGGTTTATTTTAAAAAACCAATTCATTTATCAGACACATTAATCCTAAGCCATTCGGATTA
>JACMRH010000017.1 GCA_014376535.1 Cytophagales bacterium
CATGGAGTACTGTTTGTTATTTTCATGATTGTGTTTTTCGTTGGAATGTTCGGGTACAATGAAATTGCAAAGAAAGATTATCTTCCTGATGCAGCTTCAATTCATGGCGCAGAGGTGGACTCACTATTCTGGATTTCAATGATTGTAATCCTAATTGCCTTTGTTATTACTAACATCTTATTATTTGTTTTTCCATATCTATACGCATACAAAGAAGGCAAAAAGGGATATTTTTATCCAGACAATCATACAATCGAAAGAATTTGGACAATTGTTCCAGCTATCGTACTTGTAATTCTTCTTTTTTCAGGTTTGAAGCTTTGGACAAATATTACCCAGACTGAAGCACCTGCTAATGCCACAATTATCGAAGTTATGGGTAAACAATTTGCGTGGCAGGTACGTTATCCTGGTAACGATAATAAATTGGGTGAGTATAACTTTCGAAGAATTGATCCTAATAATGAATTTGGTATTAAAGTTGAGGATAAAAGTTCTCAGGATGATTTCATCCCAAGAGAATTACACTTTCAAAAGGGAAATCCTGTTTTGTTAAAAATCAGAGCAAGAGATGTAATCCACAGTGTATTTCTTCCTCACTTCAGGGTGAAGATGGATGCAGTCCCAGGCATGCAAACAAGCTTCCTATTTACACCAACCATTTCAACTAGTGAAATGAGAGCTAAAACAGGAGATCCTGAGTTTAACTATGAATTAGCTTGTACAGAGGTTTGTGGTAGAGGTCATTTCGCTATGAGATTCCTTGTAGTAGTTGATGAGCCGGCTGAATACAAGAAATGGCTTGCCTCCCAAAAGAGCTGGAAATCTCAAAATGAGGATTATTTCGCTGAAACCTTAAAAAAGGTTACATCAGGCCCAAAGAAAACAGAAACAAAAGTTCACAAAGACGAATTATCATCATTATAATTTCTAATACATATGTCTACTGTTAATTTACATATAGATTCCCATGATGATGTCCATGCGCATGATCATGAACACGATCACCATGAACTTCCATTTATCAGGAAGTATATTTTCTCTGAAGATCACAAAGTAATTGCTAAACAGTTCCTTATTTCTGGAATGTTCTGGGCGATAATTGGAGGTGGAATGTCAATGATTTTCCGTTTACAACTAGGATTTCCAGGTCAGAGTTTAGAGTGGCTTAAACCATTACTTGGCGGATGGATTGAGAACGGCAAAATGAATCCTGAATTTTACCTTGCGTTGGTTACCATGCATGGAACTATCATGGTATTCTTTGTACTTACAGCGGGCTTAAGTGGTACTTTCAGTAATTTCTTGATTCCTCTTCAGATTGGTGCTCGGGATATGGCATCTGGTTTTCTGAATATGCTTTCGTATTGGTTCTTCTTTCTTTCAAGCGTTATCATGTTCGTTTCTATATTTACTGAAACAGGACCTGCTAGTGGTGGTTGGGTAATATATCCACCTTTAAGTGCCTTACCTCAGGCAATGTCTGGTTCAGGGTTAGGAATGACACTTTGGCTTTGTAGTATGGCTATATTTATCGTTTCCAGTTTATTGGGAAGCATAAACTATATAACAACAGTAATAAATTTAAGGACAGCAGGAATGTCCTTTTTAAGAATGCCACTCACCATTTGGGCATTTTTTGTAACAGCTATCATAGGAGTGCTCTCATTTCCAGTATTATTTTCTGCTGCTTTATTGTTGATTTTTGATAGAAGTTTTGGTACAAGCTTTTATCTTTCAGAGATCTATATCGCAGGAGAAGCATTACATAATGTAGGTGGTAGTCCTCTATTATTCCAACATTTGTTCTGGTTCTTGGGCCATCCTGAGGTTTACATTGTACTCCTTCCTGCTCTAGGGATTACTTCTGAAATTATTGCAACTAACTCACGTAAACCTATTTTTGGTTACAAAGCGATGATTGGTTCTATTTTCGGAATTGCATTCTTGTCCTTTATAGTTTGGGCTCACCACATGTTTGTAACTGGAATGAATCCTTTCCTTGGTTCTATATTCATGTTGCTTACTTTAATAATTGCAGTTCCCTCAGCTGTGAAAGCATTTAACTACATAGCGACTTTATGGAGAGGTAATATAGTCTTTACTCCTGCCATGTTATTTTCGATTGGTCTGGTTTCTTACTTTATTTCCGGAGGTTTGACTGGTCTGATTCTTGGAAATGCAGCACTTGACATTCAGCTTCATGATACTTATTTTGTTGTGGCTCACTTTCACCTTGTGATGGGATCAGCTTCTTTCTTTGGAATGGTTGCAGGTGTTTATCATTGGTTCCCTAAGATGTTTGGTAGAATGATGGATAACCGTTTAGGATACATTCATTTCTGGGTGACATTTGTTGGGGCTTATCTTGTTTTCTTCCCTATGCATTATATCGGTATTGCAGGCTTCCCAAGAAGATACTATTCATGGACTGGATTTCAAGCTTTCGATTCTTTTGCTGATCTTAATGCGTTTATCAGTGTTGCTGCAATTGTAACTTTTTCAGCGCAATTCATCTTTATCTTTAACTTTATCTATAGCATATTTAAAGGTAAAAAAGCTTCTATGAATCCTTGGCATTCAAATACATTGGAATGGACAACTCCTGTTAATCCAGGTCATGGAAACTGGCCAGGTGAAGTTCCTAGTGTTTACAGGTGGCCTTATGACTACAGCAAACCTGGTGCTGCTGACGATTTTATTCCTCAAAACGTTCCTTTATCTTCTACTCCTGAATCAAATCTTCCTCATGAGGCGGAAATGGTAAAAGAAGAGCAGGAGGAGATGAGAGCTTCTAATGCACACTAATACCAGTACCTTTAGGAAACTTGTTCTAACCTCAGTACTTCTTATATATCTTGTTATTGCAGCAGGTGGTATTGTAAGAAGTACTGGTTCAGGAATGGGTTGTCCAGACTGGCCTAAGTGCTTCGGGACCTGGATTCCTCCAACTAACATTTCTCAACTACCAGCAAATTATAAAGAGAGTTTTAAAGTTGGCCACCACCTAATTGCTGATTTTAATGTATTTAAAACCTGGATCGAATATTTGAATAGATTGCTTGGGGCTTTACTGGGTGTTTCTGTATTGGTAACTGCTGTTTACGCGTTCCGTTTTATTAGGTCCAAACCTGAATTATTTTATCTTTCCTTATTAATTGTAATACTAACTGGGATACAAGGTTTTATTGGAGCAAAGGTTGTTGCGACTAATCTATCCAAATACATGATTACTATTCATATGCTAATAGCCTTAGTAATTCTTTCTCTTACTCTTTATCTATTGTCAAAAACAATAATTCAAAACTGGAAAGCGCATTTTGAAAATGGCAACCTGATTTTACTTCTTTCTGTTTTAACACTAATTCAAATTTTAGTTGGAACCCAGGTAAGGCAGGAAATTGATACAGTGTCTATCCAATTAAATGATTCTTTGAGAGAAACCTGGATAGATCAACTTGGGATTTTATATATTATTCATAGAGTAATTGCAATTTTTGTTGTCGGAGTAAACGTATGGTTTGCCTCAAGGCTTCTAAAGAAACTGGGATCTGGAGATTTACCAGGAAAGTTATCATTATTGATAATTTTTACACTAGCTCTTGAGTACGTGTTTGGAGTGATTATGGCAAAATTTTCAATTCCAAGATTTGCGCAACCTGTTCATCTTTTCTTAGCCACATTGTTGTTTGGGTTGCAGTTTTACTCATGGTTAATAAGTAGATTGCAGGTCGAAAAAAATTTAAATGCGATTTAGTTTCAAATGCTAGTAGCTACACAAACCTTAAATTATTCTGACACAGCGAAAGCATATTGGGAACTTATGAAGTTCCGATTGTCTTTTTTTGTTGTTTTTTCTGGTGCAGTTGGTTATACATTAGCGAAACCGGTTTTTCAATTTGACCCTATTTTGATATGGTTTGCGTTGGGGAGTTTTCTTATAACGGGTTCAGCTAATACAATTAATCAATTATTAGAGGAAGATTATGATAGGCTAATGAAAAGGACCATGTCCCGTCCATTGCCTAGTGGTCGATTAACTACAGTTCAGGCAGGTATATTTGCACTCCTTACATTTCTTGTGGGTAGTTTTATCTTGATGTTTAAAGTGAACATGTTGAGTTGCATGTTATCTGCAGCTTCACTTTTCCTATATGCTTTCGTTTATACACCATTAAAAAGAGTAGGTCCAATAGCGGTCTTTGTTGGAGCAATTCCTGGTGCATTACCTCCTCTTATTGGTTGGGTTGCTGCTACTGAATCTATTAATATACATGCTATTACACTTTTCTCAATACAGTTTATCTGGCAGTTTCCTCACTTTTGGGCTATTGCCTGGGTATTGGATGAAGATTATAAGAGAGCAGGCTTCAGGCTTTTGCCATCTGGGGGTGGTAAGGATTTGAATACAGCATTTCAAATCATGATTTATGTGCTGTTTCTTATTCCTCTTGGATTGCTACCTGTTAAGTTTGGCTTAACTGGTATTAATTCTGGAATCGTGGCAACCTTCGCCGGAGTTATGTTTTTAATTCAGACGTTTTATTTGATGAAGGATTGCTCTAATGATAAAGCAGCAAAAAAGATCATGTTTGGATCGTTTCTTTATTTATTGGTTATCCAGGTAGTTTATATGGTTGATAAAATCTGATTATGGTAAAAGGGTACGAGCAAGAAAGAGATCAAAAAGCAACTTTGACAATGAATCCGAAGAAGTTTGCTTTGTGGTTATTCATAGTAAGTATTGTGATGATATTTGGTTCGCTAACAAGTGCTTACATTGTCAGGCAGTCCCAAGGAAACTGGAAGGTTTTTGAAATCCCATCCATGTTTATGTACAGTACATTTGTATTACTTTTAAGTAGTGCAACTATACAGTGGGGTTTATATAATGCCAAAAGGGACGAATTAAAATATACTAAAATAGCCATAGTTACTACTTTTGTATTATCTCTTGTTTTCTTATTTATGCAATGGGAAGGTTGGAAACAATTGGTTAGCAATAACATACACTTTTCGTTTTCTAATCCCTCTGAATCTTTTTTGTATGTGATTACAGGTTTACATGCTTTTCATTTGTTAACAGGTATAATTTTTATAATAATTGTATTAATTTCGACTTTCAAAATGGAAGTACATTCAAAAAAACTTAATCAATATGAAATGTGTACTACTTACTGGCACTTTCTTGATGGTCTTTGGTTGTATTTGTATATATTCTTAATGTTTAACAGATAATTTTATCTATTCTTTATGGCACATGCGGTTGCTTTAGACAACAAAAATCTTTGGAAGGGTGCTGCTGAACCCCTTAAAGCTAGTTATGGTAAGTTAATGATGTGGTTCTTCCTATTATCGGATGCCTTTACATTTTCTGCCCTTCTTATAGTTTATGGTATGATCCGTTTTTCAAACCCTACTGCTCCAGAAGCAGCCAGGATTATGGTAGAAGGTCATGAAAAGTTTATTTTTTCAGCTGATTACTGGCCAGTACCTGAACATGTATTTACTCACTTTCCTTTTACCCATGCTCATTTGCCACTTGCTTTTGTTGGTTTAATGACTTTTATTCTAATTGGGAGTAGTGTGACTATGGTTTTGGCTGTAGAGGCAGGTCACAGAATGGACAAAATCGGAGTTCAGAAATGGATGTTGTGGACAATATTGGGCGGTATTGCCTTTGTTGGTAGTCAGGCATGGGAATGGTCCATTTTTATCGCAGGAACACATGACGGATTAACTTTAGCCGATGGTTCAAAAGTATTTGGTGCAGCCCTTGTTAAAAATGAATATGGCCCTCCCGCATTTGCTGATTTATTCTTTTTTATCACTGGATTTCATGGTACTCACGTATTAAGTGGTATTATCATTAACATCATTATATTTTATAATGTTGCAAATGGTCTTTACGAAAAGCGTGGACATTATGAAATGGTAGAAAAGGTTGGACTTTACTGGCATTTTGTGGATTTAGTTTGGGTATTCGTTTTTACCTTTTTCTATCTGGTTTGATAAAAAATTAAACATTTCAATTTATAAATATTAAATAATGGCTTCGCAAACAACAGGGCAGTTCATCCCTTCATCAAATCCAGAGTCGATTAAACAAAGGGCTTCTATCATGAGAACCTTTTGGTACATGGTAGCGATAACTGTAGTTGAGTTTATCATAGCATTTACAAAGGGTCCATATCATATACCGCACATGCTGGTATTGATAACCTTCATCTCCCTAACTTTAGTGAAAGCCTTTTTTATTGTTGCTGAATTTATGCACCTAAAACATGAGGTAAGATTATTAATATTGGCAATTGTCTTACCTGTTGCTTTTATTATATGGTTTATTGTTTCCATGTTGTATGAAGGAAATGCAGTTTTGCAAATGAGATAAACATTCCAAAGCCTCTCCTTTTGAGAGGCTTTTTTTTTAATAAAATATCAATATACTATCCGGCCTCAAGGCTTTGACAATGTCAAAAAGAATTGGATTATTACTTTTACTCTTAGTATTTCCTGTTCTTGTTTACTTATTTCTCAAATTTTTCGGCCAGAACAGATATACTCTTCCAAAGTATTTTCCTCAGGATGTTGTGGAAAACACATTAAATGGTAAAACTGTTAGTGATACTATTTTTCATAAAATTCCAGATTTTTCATTCCTTTCAAATTCTGGTGATACTGTTACACAGGAAATAAGCAGGGATAAAATATACGTAGCTGATTTCTTTTTTACTACCTGCCCCGGAATTTGTCCTCAAATGTCTAGCCAGTTAAAAAGAGTTCAGGAAGCTTTTATTGATAATCCTGACATTCTTATTTTGTCGCATACTGTAGATCCTGAGACTGATACTAAAGAAGTGCTGGATGCTTATGCAAAAAAATACAAGGCAATACCAGGGAAATGGTTCTTTATGACAGGAGAGAAAAATAAGATCTATGATTTAGCCCAAAAGGGGTATTTTATTTCTGCACTTGAAGATTCAAACTATTCTGATGCAGATCGGTTTATACATAGTGATAAGTTGATTCTTGTTGATAAAGACAAACAAATTAGAGGGTATTACAACGGAACTGACGAGAAGGATGTGGACAGGTTGATTTTAGAGATCAGCGTTTTATTAGATGGGTATGCAAAGCGGAATTAATACTTTACCTGAAAAAAATACTTTATACCTTACTATAATTGGAATTCTGTCAGTCGCGGTTCCCGTTTTAGTTGCGGTTTTACTTTTTCTTCCTCAAACAGGAAAACTGGGAGATTTAGATGTTTCTTTTATACCTCATCTAAACGCTGTCTTAAACAGTGCTACAGCAGTTTCATTACTATGTGGATTATACTTTATTAAGAGGAAGCAGATTGCTTATCACCGAACCTCTATGTTATCAGCTGTAGGTTTGTCTTCTTTGTTTCTCGTTTTTTATGTGATCTACCATTATCAGGCACCTCACACCAAATTTGGTGGTGAAGGATTCATTAAAACTTTCTATTTTCTACTATTAATTACACACATTATTCTAGCTGCCATTATTGTTCCTTTGGTTTTGCTGAGTATCTATTTCGCAATGTCTGAACAAATTGCCAAACACAAGAGTTTAGTTAAATGGACATACCCTATTTGGCTCTATGTTGCCGTTTCTGGTGTTATGGTTTATCTAATGATAAGTCCATACTATTCTAGTTTATAATTAACAATTTAAATCGAATCATGAAGCATCTTATTCATATACTGACTTTGTTGATATTAATCAATATGAATACATCAGTATCGGTTGCGCAGTGTGCTATGTGCAAGGCTTCTGTTGAAAAGAGTGAAAGTGAGGCAGCATCTTTCAATAAAAGAGCAACCGGATTAAATGCGGGCATTCTTTATTTGATGGCTATTCCCTATATATTAGCGGGCATAATTGCATTCTATTGGTATAAAACCAGCAACAAAGAACGTGATAGAAAGAACGAAATTCAGCGCATTATCAGAAGCAAGATGTCCCAAATGCCGGGAGGGCAAAATATTTAAGCACTCTGCTTTTAATTACCTGAAGTATTCTGAAACACACGAGTTTTGTCCTAATTGCGGTTATCGATTCGAAAGAGAGCCTTCTTTTTTTACGGGGGCTATGTATTTAAGCTATGGAATGAATGTGTTTCTGATTCTTCTAATCGGAATACCAATTTTCATTTTAGGCCACAATCCTGATGTTTGGTGGTATTTTCTTGGGATTTTTCCCGTTTTGATCCTTTCAACTCCTTTCAATTTTCAGTATTCCAGGGTTTTGATGTTATATTGGTTTGCAGATTATTGAGCCTTTCAATTTCATTACCAAATCAATCAATAACTTTCATTTGCGCCAGCCCCTCCAAAATTTCCTTCGCCTAATTCAATATTTCTTTGAACATCAGGCTGCTGAGAAAATGTTTCTGCAACAATGAGACTTTCAGCAATTTTATAGCTTTGGTTTTCCAGGTCTTCCTTTACTGAGAATCCAAATTTTGGTGAATGAAGCCACTTTAATAGAAAGTAGGATAATCCAATTAATAAAGAACCACCTAAAAGCATGGCTAATTCTGCTCTTAAAATAGAGTGGTAATACCGAATGGTAAATATGGAGGCTCCAACTAAAAGGAGGCCTATTCTTAGCATAATTCTGTTCTTATTTTTAAGCGCGAAATAGATATATGCAGGAGGAATTGCAACAGTAAGAAAATTAAAGATGAACCCGTATGGAATATCTTGCCCTTCACTTAGATTCAAGTCAAACATCTCGATGCTTAATTCCCTGACTATAAAATAGTTGATTGAAATATAAGCACAGATTAAAGATGCAGCTTCAGTTATAGCAATACAATCATGATAGAATAGTTTATGTTCTTTTGAAACCTTATGCTTTAAAATTAGATATGTAGATAAGGAATATGAGAACCCAGCGAAGGGAATAAATGCTATACCAAGATTTCCCATATTTCCGAAAAGAAAGAATAAGGTGATCAAACCGCAAATAGAGGCTGCTAAGGCCACGAAAACATCTGCATATCTGAGTGTTACTAAAAAGCAAATAAAGGTCGCAAGTATAAAACCTACTATCCAAACAGATTGGTCGTGAAAACCAGTTTCAAATAATATCCAAAATGCATTGCCAATAAGTGATCCGGTTCCAGCCCAAATTAGAGCATTATCTGTTCCCGCGTTGTAATAGTGTTTTTCTTTTTTGTATTGCTCAGCAAAATAAAAACATCCTATACTAAAAATAAAGTTTACTACATGGAATGCAAATTCTTCATCGATACCAGTTGTTAAAACCACAAATGATATGAAACCACCAGTTGCGGAAAGTAAAATAGTAGTAAAAAAGAAAAGGCCTAAAGCCATCCAAAATCCTGGCATGTAAAAGCCAACAGGTTTGTTTTCAAGAATTCTTGTTTGTTCAACTTCTGAAACTAGCCCATTGAATCGCCAGATTTTGGCCTTATTTCTAATTTCAAGATTATAAAGCCAGGTTTTATTATAAATGATCATTTGATGTGTCTATTTCAGAACCTGGATAAAAAACTTTTGCAATTATTTTTTTATGGTTTACAAGGAAATAAATTATACCTGCGCATGAGGCAATAAAATACCACATTCCTAGCCAAACTATAACATCTCCACCCCAGTCTATAGATTTAAAAAAGACATAAGTCAGACCAGCATAGGTATATATGATAGCAATGAGGAGAAAATAAAATGACTTCTCTTTTTTTGCAAACATAAAACTTGCAGCTGCTAATATCAGAACCCACGCAAACCATAAAAATCGTTCACTACCATCTGAAAGGAAAAGGCCTGAAAGAGAACTTACAAATAATAAGTGAGTGGCAAAATTGGCATAAGTATAAAAAAAGTGACTCTTTATACCCCTTTGCATTAAAACCCAACCAGCAGTACATAAAGCAATACCTAGAACTTCAGCTGTATAAATTATGCTGTGTCCGGTAAAATCATTTGAATCAATAACATGCAGAGGAGTAATAGTTATGCCAGCCCAAGCGGCCAATCCTGTTATCGCCATTGAAAGAATGCTTAAGTTGTCAAATCTGTAAGCAATGGCAAAGAATATAATTGTAGGTATAATTGTCGCTAATCCATATCTGATTCCAAAAATTTGGTATTGAAATTGGATATAACCTTCAAAAGCTAAAAATAATAAACAGCCTGTAAGTAAAATATAATCAAAAAATGTGTTTGAGTTTTTTACCTGTTCATTTTTATAAGGTCCAGCGTTTTTAAGGCAATAGTAAAAACAACCAATGCACAACACTGCAATGACAAACAAAATTGCCTGATGGCCAATATTATCAATGTTTTGATATATTATTATTCCAAAACCCCCGGTGAAAAGTAAAACACCTAAATAAAGCAAAGTACGCAATTCCCAGAAAAGTGAGAAAAGTGGATTTGTTTCTGAGTTTCTTATTTTATTATACGATTCTTCACTTAAAATCCCGTTGTCAAAGAGATCTTTTGCTGAGTCTTGCATGATTTTTTATTTTTAAAAATGGAGTAACAGAAATAAAAATAATAAAAAAGAATGATTGTTAAGGTCTTGACCTTAACAATACTGAAACCAAATGTTTTAAATATATATTAATATTTTATTCTAAAACCTTGGCAGAGGTATAAAAATCCTTGAGATACTCAGGTTCAAAATAGGCAACATCTACAAAGTCGTTTTGCAAAAAAGCCTGATATGCTAAATCACCCATATTTTTGGCAAGTGGATGATAACCTGTTATAAAGATAAATTTAGAATTAGAGAAAAGGGATTTACACTTATCTGAGCCATTTCCAGCAAACAAAATCATAGAATCAGAATAGTCATTAAAACTGGATTTTTCTAACACTAAAGGTTTTTCAATTTCTACAACATTACCAAATTTATCAAACAATCCCTGATATACTTCCATTCTTTTAGCATCAATCATAGGACAGATAAAATCAACATTTTCTGCCATTGGTTTTAACCCATGGGCCATTAATTGAAGAGTACTTATGGCAATTAATGGTTTATCAAGTGCAAAACATAAACCTTTTAAAGCAGAGCAACCTATCCTTAAACCTGTATATGAACCGGGTCCTCTGGACAATGCAAAAGCAGAAATTTCAGAAAGCTGTATTCCAGCAAACTTACTGACCTGGTCAATCATTAAGGTGAGATTCTCTGAGTGAGAATTCTCCTTGTAAGTTTCAATATTTGCAGCTAAAATTCCATTGATGTGAATGGCAACAGAACACACCTGTGTGGAAGTGTCTATGCTTAGTATTGAGTATTGTGTATTGAGTATCAAGATTTTTAATCTAGTGTTTTGTTTTGATATTATAACAATCCATCTCCGATAATTTATTCAGTTGGCATCAAATCTTTAAGAATGATTTGCATCCCTATTGTAGCTTTTTCTTCAATCAGGACTAGGTTTGGCCTTGGAGAAATATATGGTATATTTTGGTCTACAACGAAGATTTTAGATGTTCTTGGAGCATAATCTACCAATCCTGCCGCCGGATACACTACAAGGGAAGTTCCAATAACGATGAAAATATCTGCTTTCATTGCTTCGTTGGTCGCTTCCGACATCATCGGTACTTCTTCACCAAACCAAACAATATGTGGCCTTAATTGTGATCCTTTTTCACATTTATCCCCTTGTTTTAATTCCCAACCATTCATGTCGTAGATCAGGCTTTCA
>JACMRH010000192.1 GCA_014376535.1 Cytophagales bacterium
CCTGGTTAGCCAAACTTCAAAGTGAAGGACTTAGCAACAGTAACGTTTTGATAGGGCAAACACTGGATACATTGAGTGGTCTGCTTGTTGTAATATTCCTTCTCCCGGTTTATATTTTTATGATTCTGTTTTATAAGCCTTTACTATTGGATTTTATTGGCCAGTTATTTTCCAGGGATCAACATTCAACTGTGGTTGAAGTTTTAGCAGAGACAAAGTCATTAATACAAAATTACCTGATAGGTTTATTAATAGAAGCTTCTATTGTGGCTGCACTTAATTCTATTGCACTTTTCGCTCTTGGAATAGAATATGCCATATTAATAGGAGTTTTGGGAGCTCTATTAAATATGATACCATATGTAGGAGGACTTGTTGCAATTGCACTTCCGCTGATAATAGCATTGGCAACCAAACCACCTATTTACCTGGCATTGGTTATTGGTGCTTATATTTTAGTGCAGTTTATTGACAATAACGTTATTGTACCTAGAATTGTAGCTTCTAAGGTTAAAATCAATGCATTAACATCAATAGTTGTTGTTTTGGTAGGTGGGGCATTATGGGGAATTCCTGGAATGTTTCTGTCTCTTCCTTTAACCGCTATTATAAAAGTTATTTTTGATCGGATAGATAATTTAAAACCTTTAGGATTTCTTCTTGGTGATAATATGCCTTCTTTAACTAGCAGAATCCTTAAAGTAAGAAAAGCTAAAGCTGAGAAATAGTATACAAAAAAAAGCCATCACTAAATGAGCGATGGCTTACAATTGTTAGTTAGATTTTAATTTTGAACTGCTTCTATTTTACTTTAATTAGATTTAATTTACCTGACTATAATTTAACGTGTTTGGATTATGTGATCTTATTATTCCTGGTCATTTTCACCATGTAAATATTAGGTTTTAAATTCCCAATATTTATTTGGTTATCATTTGAAAGACAAGTGAATTTCATCACACTAGTGCCAAAATTATCTATTAGTTGTACCACCGCACCGTTAATTTCAACCTGGCTATTTTTTACATTAATCACTTCTAATGATGGGTTAGGTAATATTGCCAAACCGGATTCAAACTCTTCTCCTACAAGTCCGGATGGGTTATTTTTCAGAATTCTAAAAATATCTGCACCCCAATCTTTCTGAAATGTTATGTAAGCATTAGGATCTTCCAAGCAATTTAAGGTGTATTGTGGACCATCAGGGCTCATACCTTTTAATTGTACTGGGTTGCCACATTCAGAACTTAGTTGAATGCCATTCAATTTAAGTTTACCATATCTGGCAACTGGTGTCTGACCAAAGACAAGCATACTCTGCAATAACAATAATAGATATATAAAAATCTTTGCTCTGCTCATCTTTCTCCAGTGGTTATGAAACAAAGGAATAACAATCAGATACAAGAATTATAATAATCATTAGAATAAAACAATTATTTAAAAGGATTTTACTAAAAAAATAATCTTTAAATCTCACATTGATTACTGTCATTATTACATAAAAACGAATCATAGTGACTGTTATAAGCATTTACATCCCAGATAAGTTACTGTGCTTGAAAAATTGATAATATATCCTTTCATAAGAAGAAATCTTTTGAGTTAAAGTATGTATAAGAATTTCAGATTAATAGAAGATCTCACAATAGAACAATTAATTAAAAAATATGAAATGGATATTTTATATGTAATACTTATAACTGAAGGTATTTACCCCTTTAAAGATATGTACAGTATAATATTATTAGACCTAACAGAAAAGCTTCCTAAATTCAAAATATTATTCTGATTTAAAGAAGAAAATCACTTAAAACGAAATATTATTCCGCATAAATATTGCTTTTAAAAATATACCATATAGTTTTGTAGAAATTATTTTAAATTTTATCCACCATTAAGCGTTTGTATGTTATTTATGAGAACTGTGGGGAAGTTTCCAAAATCATCAACTATTTTTCCTATTAAAATATTTAGCAACAGGCGTTGTTGTGACTAAAATGAATTCACTTCAAACTTTTAAATCAATGTTTTAATTATAAAATCATAATCATGAAAAAATATATACTTATTCCGTTTTTTACTTTTATAACAGTTTTAGCCTTCGGGCAGGATACTCCAACTGAGATCTCCGGGAAAATCATAGACAGCACAACCAATGAACCACTTATCGCTGTAATTGTAAATGTTAAGGGGTCAACCAACTCAGTTATAACAGATGAGAATGGTGCATTTAAGCTTAAGACCTACAGACCTTACCCAATAACTTTACAAGTATCATTTATTGGTTATAAACTAAAAGAATATGAAGTAACTGGTGCACAATCTGATTTGACATTGGCATTAAGTCCTGATGTAGATGAAACAGAAGAAGTTGTAGTTACTTCACGCAGAAGAGAAGAGGTTGTCCAGGATATTCCTATCCCAATATCAGTGGTTGGAGGAAAACGTGCAGAAGATGCAGGTCTTTTCAATGTAAACCGTGTAAAAGAACTTATTCCATCAGTACAGCTTTACTCTTCTAATCCACGAAATTCTGGCTTAACCATTAGAGGTTTAGGATCTACCTTTGGTTTAACAAATGATGGAATTGACCCAGGTGTTGGTTTCTATGTTGATGGCGTATATTATGCGCGACCTGCAGTTACAGCTTTAGATTTTGTAGATATAGAACGTATCGAAGTTTTACGTGGTCCACAAGGAACGTTATTCGGTAAAAACACTACAGCAGGAGCATTCAATGTGGTTACCCGCGCTCCAAGCTTTAAACCAGGTGCCAATATAGAAGTAAGCTATGGTAACTATAATTATACCCAGGCCAAAGCTTCAGTTACCGGTCCTTTAGGTAAGTATTTTGCTGCCAGGGCTTCGTTTTCTGGTACTCAACGTCAAGGAACAATTTATAATGCTTACAATCAGAAGTTTATAAATAATCTTGACAACCAGGGAGTAAGAGGACAATTATTGTTTACCCCATCGAGGAAAATCAAATTAACCTTAACAGGGGATTATAATACACAAAAGCCAGAAGGATATGCACAGGTAATTGCAGGAGTTGCCCCAACTCAACGCGCAGCTTACCGACAATTCAATAACATTATTTCAGACCTCAATTACACCTTACCTACAACTAATCCTTATGACAGGGTAGTTGATCAAAATACAACTGCAAAATCACATAACGATCTTGGTGGAGTTTCTCTCAATGCAGACTTTAAAATTGGAAGAGGCACACTATCTTCAACTACTGCATGGAGATTCTGGACATGGAACCCATCTACTGACAGAGACTTCACAGGCCTGTCAGTTTTACAAAGATCACAGGCAAACTCAAGGCAAGAACAAGTTTCTGAAGAAATCAGGTATGCAGGAAATATTACAGATAAAATTAGTGGTGTTGTTGGTGTTTATGGAATAAATCAAAGTGTTTGGGCCGCACCAGTGCAAATTGAAGAAGCAGGAAAAGACCAATGGAGATTTTCTATAGATACAGATCCTGCTAAAGCATCAGCAGCAACAATCACAAACTGGAAAACAGCTTTGACAGGATTTGGAACAAACACCTATTCAACATTAAACTCTACAAGTGCGGCAGCATTTGCAAACGTTGATTTTGAAGTGTTTAAAAACTTCCATATTCAACCAGGTATCCGCTACAATTATGACCAGAAAAAGGTAGATTATGTCAGAGAAACTTTTGGTGGACCACAAAATCCTAATGCAGCTCAGTTAGCCATCCAGAAAAAAGTATATAGTAATCAGTCATTTAATACAACTGTTGACAATACTAACTTAAGTGGAATCCTTACTTTATCATACAAACCATCAAAACACATAAATACTTATGGAACATATTCAACAAGTTATAAGCCCATTGGTATAAACTTATCAGGTCTTCCTACACAAGCTGATGGTACTGCGGATCTTAATTATGCTACAGTAAAACCTGAATATGTTAACCATTTCGAATTAGGAATAAAAACTTCCCCAACACAACACTCTACATTAAACATTACAGGTTATAATACAGACGTCAGTGACTTCCAGACCCAGGTGCAATCTCCTGAACTTGGAGTAAATCGTGGCTATTTGGCTAATGCTGAGCATGTTCGTGTACAAGGACTTGAATTTGATGGAACAATAAAAGTTGGCAAAAATTTAAGCTTCAATTTGTCGGTAGCTTATACTGAAGCTAAATATGTGACTTTTACCAACGCACCTCTTCCTTTGGAAGAGACCGGCACTACTACGCCCGACCTCAATAATCCTGGGAAAACTCTTTCAGTAAACTTCAAAGATATCTCAGGTGCTCAATTGCCAGGTATTTCAAAATGGGCCGGTTCATTAGGAGGAGAGGTTACGAGCAATGAAACTAAATTTGTTGGTCAGAAAGGCAAATTTTTCCTTGGACTTGACGGTTATTCAAGATCTTCATTTTCTTCGAGCCCCACTCCTTCTCAATACTTAAATATCAACGAGTATGCCCTTCTTAATGGCAGATTAGGTTTCCGTGCAAGCAGTGGCCTTTCAGCCTTTATCTGGGGACGCAACATTCTTAACAAAAACTATATGGAACAATTGTTACCTGCTGGAGGTAACGCCGGACAGTATGCGGCAGTTTTAGGTGACCCACAGACTTATGGTATTACATTAAGATATACCTTTTAATAATCTTTAATTTCGGGACCGAAAACTGGTCCCGAAATATTCTAAAACCAATATTTTTATTCAATATGGATTCAGTTCAATCATCAATTCCATATTCTTTAAAGGATCTGGCACTTTATTTCATAAAGTTAGGCACCTGGGGATTTGGTGGTCCAGTAGCTTTGATTGGATACATGCACCGTGATCTGGTTGAAAACAAAAAATGGATTAGTGATGAAGATTATAAAGAAGGATTGGCCTTATCGCAGCTAGCTCCGGGTCCACTCGCAGCGCAGCTTTCTATATATTTAGGATATGTGCATTATAATGTAATTGGGGCCACAATTGTTGGAATAGCGTTTGTATTACCATCTTTTTTGATGGTTTTAGCCATTGGCTGGGCATATGTCCATTTCGGTGGCCTCCCATGGATGCAAGGACTTTTCTATGGAGTAGGTGCAGCAGTTATTGGAATCATCACAATGAGTAGTTATAAGCTCACACTTAAAAGTCTTGGGAAAGACCTTTGGCTATGGGGAATATTCGCAGCCTTAATGATCAGTACTTTTTTGCTGGAAGAAGAAAATATATGGCTTATTCTTGGCTCTGGAGTATTGATTTGGTTACTTAAAAGCCCTCCGAATCTACGCAAAACCAAAGTACTATCTGTTTCATGGCCTGTATTATTACAAGTAGCAACAACTTCAGTTTATAAGGGGAAATTATGGCAGATAGCATGGTTTTTCACAAAAGCCGGGGCATTTGTTTTTGGAAGTGGGTTGGCAATTGTTCCTTTTCTTTACGGCGGTGTTGTCAAAGATTTTAAATGGTTGACAGAACAACAATTTGTTGATGCTGTAGCGGTTGCCATGATAACACCAGGCCCGGTAGTGATCACCGTTGGATTTATTGGTTACCTGGTTTCTGGATTTTCAGGAGCCTGCGTAGCAGCAGCGTCGACATTTTTACCATGTTATTTTTTTACAATTTTACCTGCTCCCTATTTTAAAAAATATGGTAAACATCCTGGTATTAAAGCTTTTATAGAAGGTGTTACCGCAGCTGCTGTGGGAGCCATTGCCGGTGCGGTACTTGTATTAGCCAAGAGAACAATTACCGATCCTGTTACTATATTGTTAGCAGTTTCTGCTGCTGTTGTTATTTACAGATACAAAAAGATACAAGAGCCGATCATTATACTTGTGGCTGGACTTATTGGGCTTGGCCTAACCATTTTTAAATAATCAAACATAAATTTAAGTTTATATTTAATTATTTTACTGTAATTTAATATATTCCAGCCCATTAGGCTGAGTTTGGCATACTTTTTTGCTATCAAGAGGAATTTTGAATTGTGATTTATCAGCTTCAAATTGCATCAGAGAAATATATTTTAATGATGTTTAGTAGTCTGATTTTTATAATTCAACCACTTTTAGGGCTATGTCTAACAAGGAAGAAAAAGATAGAAATAAAAATAATATTCCCTACGACCATCACATTGTAGGTATAGGAGCTTCCGCAGGAGGCCTTGAGGCTATCCTGGAGTTATTTGATAACATTCCCAGAGAAATAGCCTGTTCCTACATTATAGTTCAGCATTTATCACCAGATTATAAGAGTATGATGCCGGAGCTTCTGGAAAAGCATACTAAAATGCAAATTTCCGAAGCGGTAGATGGCATGCTTGCAAAGCCTGGTTGCATATATGTGATACCACATAAAAAGAACATGACTTTCAGGTATGGGAAATTAAAACTTACCGATAAAGGAATTACAAAAGCACCTAATACAGCAATAGATATTTTTTTAACTTCCCTGGCA
This sequence comes from Cytophagales bacterium, assembly GCA_014376535.1. Classification (GTDB taxonomy): domain Bacteria; phylum Bacteroidota; class Bacteroidia; order Cytophagales; family UBA9547; genus UBA9547. The sequence continues at coordinate 6,472 of JACMRH010000192.1, forward strand.
GAGGATAAAAAGGAGAAAGCAATTGGGATAATACTTTCCGGCACCGGAACAGATGGTACTAAAGGGCTACAGGAAATAAAAAAATATAACGGTTTAACAATAGTTCAGGAACCACTTACAGCCAAGTTTGATGGGATGCCGAACAGTGCAATAAATGCTGGCTTGGCAGATTATGTTCTTCCACCGGAAATGATGCAGGAAGAAATAATTCATTATCTGCAAGATGGCCATACAAAATACAACTCACATCAAGGATCAAATGAAGATGACAGGATAATTACAGATATCCTGACCATGCTCAAAGTGAAGATGAACCAGGATTTTTGTGCCTATAAACGCCCAACAATCACCAGGCGGATTCATAAAAGAATGGCTTTTTTTGATATTCCAACTTTAAAAGCTTATCAGGAATTTTTGAATGAGAAACCTGAGGAACCTAAACTTCTTTGCAAAGATTTCCTGATTGGTGTTACTAAGTTTTTTAGGGATGAAAAAGCCTTTGAAAAAATTGCACGTGAGATAATCCCGGAAATATTTAAAAACAAACCTCAGGAACAGGAAATAAAGTTCTGGGTTGCAGCTTGCAGTACTGGTGAAGAAGCATTTTCCCTGGCCATACTTGTTCAGGAATACATGGAAAAAGTAAATAAGGTTTTTGATGTAAAAATCTTTGCTACTGATGTCGACAAAGATGCTATTGAGTCTGCGGCCAAAGGTTGTTATAACAGCCAGATCCTTAAAGATATTTCCGAAGAACGAATAAATAAATACTTTGAAATCGCTGGAGAAAATAAATACAAAGTACTTCCGATAATAAGAAGGATGGTTGTTTTTGCGCAACATGACCTGGTAAAAAATGCTCCTTACAGTAAAATAGATCTTATTTCTTGTAGAAATGCGCTCATATATCTCAACTCGTCACTACAAAAAAGTATTTTCTCTAAATTCCACTTTAGCATAAAAGAGGATGGATATTTATTTCTAGGCCCAAGCGAAAACCTTGGTGATTTTGAGTCTGTTTTCCTGGAAGTTGATAAGAAGTGGAAAATTTACAAAAACAATTCGACAGGTAAAAAAACGATGCTTGAAGGGTTTAGTTCTTTAGGCACTGTAAACTCTTTTATTCTTGAAGGAAGAACACAACAAAGGTCGGTATCTGCAAGTTCGGTAGTCAATTCCTCTACATCCTATTTAAATGATATTCTTTTAAAGGAATCGAATTTTAGCGCTATTTATATAAATGAGAATTTTGAATTAGTACATGCATCAGGCGACTATCACAATTACCTGGAAATGCCCAAGAAAAATTTTGACCTGAACATCCTTAAAATGATGCCAGAAGAAATGGCCATTTCTGTAGGATTGGCGGTTAGGAAAGTTGCTAAATCAAATGAAAAAGTATCTTTCAGTGGACTAAAGATTAAAAGAAAAAAATTTACTTACAACCTTGACTTAATTGTCGTGCCCGGAGGAGAAAAAAAAGAGGCGAAAAAATATTTTTGGCTTCTTTTGAGGGATACCAACAAAGTAGCAACTATCAAGAAAAACATCCCTATCTCTAACGATGATATTAGCGCAAATGAAAGAATCTCAGATATTGAACTAGAATTAAAAGATACTAAAGAAAGGTTACAAACAGCCATTGAAGAGTTGGAAACTTCAAATGAGGAAATGCAATCCTCAAATGAAGAACTTGTTTCAGCAAATGAAGAGCTTCAAAGTACCAACGAAGAGCTTCAATCTCTGAATGAAGAATTACATACCGTTAATTCCGAACACCAACTGAAAATAAAAGAGCTTATAGAGTTAAATGATGACCTAAATAACTATTTCAGGAGTACTGATATTGGTCAGGTTTTCATTGATAAAAACCAGGCAATCAGGAAATATACTTCTTCTATTGTAGAACAAATAAACCTTATTGGCTCTGATATAGGCCGCCCAATTATCCATATTTCAAATAATATAAATTATGATGGGCTTTCTAAAGATATCCATCAGATTGTTATTGGCAAAGAATCTACTTTAGAAAGGGAAATTTGTGCAAAAAACAGCAAATGGTACCTGATGAAGATCATGCCATACATCAAAATTGATAAATCTATTGATGGAGCTATTATCTCTTTTGTTGAAATAACTCAATTCAAAAACCTGAACAATATGCTTTCAGGAGTTTTGAATACATCTCTTAATGGAATTATTGCTTTACAGGTTATCAGAAATAAATCAAATAACATAATAGATTTTAAATGCTTGCTAGCCAATGAAGCATGTGAAAAAATCTTGAAGAAAACTGGAACTACAGTTGGAGCGTTTGTAAGTTCTGAAATACCTGAAGTAACTGCTGGTGAGTTGTTTGACAAATTTGTAAATGTGGTGAAAACCGGAAATATGCTTCATGAGGAGCATTACCATAAAATGCTCAATTGCTGGCTCGAAATAGTAGCAGTGAAAATGGACGATGGCCTGACTGTGACTTTTGCTGATATAACTGAAAAGAAAAATAATGAAGAAAAAATACGGGTGGCTTACGAGGAAGTAAAACAAGCCCAGAATAATTTGGTGAACCTGAATAATGAATTAGAACAAAGAGTTATAGAACGTACTAAAGAACTGTCTATCAGTGAAGAAAGATTTAAAACACTTTCACTTGCAACTAATGATGCTATTTGGGACTGGGATTTTGTGACGAACAAAGTTTGGTGGAACGAAGGCTTTAAAAAACTATTTGGTTATAAAGAAAACCAGATAGAGCCAACTGTCGAATTCTGGTTTAGCAAAATACATATTGATGATAAAGCAAGGGTAGTTCATGGAATTAATTCCGCAATAGAAAACGGAAAAAAACTTTGGACAGATGAGTATAGGTTAAAAAAGGCAGATGATACATATGCCACAATTTTAGACCGGGCCTATGTAATGCAACATAAAGATGGTACTCCGTACCGTATGCTCGGATCTATGGTTGACCTGACTAATCTTAAAAAGGTACAGACAGAGCTGGAAAATACAAACCAGAATTTACTGAAAATCAATGCTGATCTTGATACTTTCATTTACACTGCATCACATGATTTAAAAGCTCCTATTTCTAATATTGAAGGCCTGATGTACACTTTGCAGGAATCTTTGGAAACGGAAGATGATGATATAAAAAACATTTTAGGAATGGTTAGCACTTCAATTGACAAGTTTAAAGAAACAATTGGAGCCTTGACTGAGGTAGCTAAAATTCAGAAAGAACATGTTGAAGATCAGGAAATTATCAATATTCAGTCTTTAGTAGAAGAGGTTAAGTTCTCTATCAAAGATATATTCATTGCTTCAAATGCTGAGATCAAATACGATCTTAAACAGAAAAATGTTAAGTATTCCAGAAAAAATATGAGAAGCATTATCTATAATTTACTTAGCAATGCTATCAAATACAAAAGCCTCGAAAAAGACCCGGTTATAGAAATTGCAACAAGAAAAGTTGACAAGCAAACAATTCTATGCTTTACCGACAATGGCTTAGGAATTGCCAAAAGCAAACATGCTCATATTTTCGGAATGTTTAAAAGGTTTCATACACATGTTGAAGGAACTGGAATTGGATTGTACATTGTAAAAAGAATGATCGAGAATGTTGGAGGGAGAATAGAAGTTGATAGTGATACCGGAAAAGGAACTACTTTCAGGATTTACATAAAAGATTAAAAATCAATAAGTTATTTGTTCGTTAATTGTTTAAATATATGAATAATCTTATCTTTTGGATAGGTTGAGTTTTGAGAAATAAATTCATTTAGGTCAAATCCATTTACAAGGTGCATGTGCAATAACTTTTCATAGAGTTCCTTATCATTGATTTTTTGCTTTCTGCAATTGTCACACAAGCCACAACTCTTACCTGTTAACTCTCCAAAATATTCTGTGATAAATAGCATTCGACACATTTTTTCTGTGTGAATGTATTCTATCATCTCATTAAGTTTGGCTTCTCTTCTTCCCTTGAGTGTTTCAAGCTTTTTCCTATCTAAAGGTAAAGTGCTGGCATCGTATCTGGGAGACAAAAAAGTAAGTTTTGGTTTTCCATTTGCAGGCTCGTAAGCGATAATATTATTTTTTACAAGAAGGTTTAAATGGTAAGTAATATCAGATAAACTGGTTTGCAGATTACGTGCCATTTTACTTTCAGAAATTGTGAGGTAATGAGTATAAATATCGCCACCATACAACCTGAGAAGAGTTTTAATATAAATATCAAGTTTAGGATTTTTGACCTGAAACTCATATAAATCTTCATAAGAAACAATAATTGTAACCTTCGAGGGCACATGAAAAGATTCGTTTAAGTTTATAAATGCCTGATCTTCGAGGGTTTTCAAGGAATTATAAGTCAGCATTACATCCGAAGAATAAGTTTTTCGAAAATCGTCAATATCAAAATCAAACGACTCCAGATATGCGCTACCTACTGCTAAGCGATAGTAATTAGCCAGGTTTTGGTAAACTTTCTTAATAAATTCTATTGGAGGAAATGCTTTCTCCAATTTTTCCCTGGCAGTATTTATGTCACTTTCATGATAGTAAAGTACACATACTGATCGCTCTCCGTCTCTTCCTGCCCTTCCAGCCTCCTGATAATATGCCTCCAGACTTTCAGGCACATCATAATGAAAAACAAAACGCACATTGTCCTTGTCAATGCCCATTCCAAAAGCATTTGTCGCAATCATAATCCTGGCTTCATTCTTTAGCCATTTTTCCATAGCAAATTGCCGGTCCGCATGGGTCATTCCTGCATGATAGAAAACTGCGCTGGTTTTTTGCTTTTGAAAAAATAAGGCCAGTTCTTTCGCTGCCTTCCGTGAGCGAACATAAATTATACCCTGTCCTTCTACCCTGTTTATGTCTCTAAGAATATCCTTTTGCTTATTTTCAGTTTGGTAACAGGAAAAATTAAGATTCTTACGTGAAAATCCTGACCTAAAAATGGAAGGATTTTTCAACTTCAATTTAACCTGAATGTCTTCCTGCACTTTCGGGGTCGCTGTTGCAGACAAGGCAATACACGGAACTTTAGGCTTTAAAACCCTTATTTCATGTATATTAAGGTAAGACGGTCGGAAGTCATAACCCCATTCAGATATGCAATGCGCTTCGTCAATGGCAATTAATGAAACAGTCATTTTCTGAAAACGTTCTAAAAAAAGATTTGATTTCAACCTTTCAGGAGCAACATATAAGAATTTAACCTTATTGAAAACGCAGTTGTCAAGGATTCTGTCTATTTCACGATAAGGTAGACCAGAAAATAAGGCCTCAGCAGTTATATTCTTTTTTTTCAATGCTTCTACCTGGTCCTTCATTAAAGCTATGAGCGGGGAAACTACGATACAAACACCTTCAAACATTAATCCAGGCACTTGATAGCAAACCGATTTTCCACCTCCCGTTGGAAGCAAGGCCAATACATCCTTTCCTGAAGTCACTGCATTCACAATCTCTTCCTGCTGAAGCCGAAATTCTGAGAAACCCCAATATTGAAGTAGTATTTGTCCCGGAGTATGCAGTTGGAAAAACTTTAATTTTGAATTTTACTCAAAGTAAACAACAAATGATCATGATTATATCAGTATTTAATTTCTAAGCCATTTAACTTTGGGCAAATGTCAATAGAACCGGATAAAATATATGTAGCTTATTACAAACCAGTAGGAGTAGAATCGACTCTTAATAAAAACATTGCAAACAATCTGGCTGATGCCATACCAATTCCAGAAAGATTGTTTCCACTAGGGAGATTAGACAAGGCCTCTGAAGGATTGATGATCCTGACAAATGATGGTAAAATTTACAATGGAGTTACCAACAGCAAAAACCAGAAAGAGAAAGAATACGAAGTGAAAGTTGATCAGTTAATAACCGAAGATTTTTTACAAAAAATGAGCTCCGGAATTGAAATCATGGGCCAGGTAACAAAACCTTGTGAGATAAGAAAAGTTGACGAATTCACTTTTAACATTATACTAACCCAGGGATTAAACCGGCAAATAAGACGAATGTGTTATAAATTAAGTTATGAGGTAACAAATCTGAAACGTATCAGGATAATGAATGTATTACTCGGCAATTTAAAAATTGGGGGTTTTCGATTTTTTACTGAGGAGGAAATTGAAGGTTTGATTAAGGCAATTTAAAAATAAGGAGTGCATAACACCCCTTATTTATTTTACCTTTTTCTATTAGTCCATAGACCAAATTTTCCAAACATCATTAAACATAAGAATTACTTCACTGCAATCCTTTTAATACTTTGCCTACCATTAGCTGATATAATAATGTGGTAAAGTCCTGCAGGTACTTTTTCCAGATTTAATTCTTGAAAAGACTGACTTTGACCTTGCATAATTACATTACCTAACAAATCTTCCATTTTATAATCGAAAGTCCCAGGAGCATTAATATTGACAAATGTTGTTGCTGGATTAGGAAAAAGTACAACGTATGAATATATATCCTCTTCTTTTTCTAAAGCGCTTACTGTGGAAAGGGTTTTAATATTATATTCCAAAGTTGAAGTTAAGGTTGAAGAATCATCCAATCTTGAATTAACCACAACGTTATTTTTTATCCAATTAATTATGACTTTATAAGTCCCAGTTTTAGTTGGCATAAAACTATTTCCTGTTCCTGATAGTAAAACATCGTTTAAATACCATTCATAACTTGCGCCTATCATATAAGGTGCAATAAGTTCCCCTTTACCGAGAGAATCATAACTTAAACCTTCTATATTAATTCCTTGCTCATACAAAAAACCGTCAGATGTTGTTGTACATTCTATACGACCAATTGGGCCTGGATTTATTACCCAAATAGAGTTTTTATTGGGATTCATAGAAGTTACTAAAGCCGCTCTTGAAAATAAACCAGAATTTTCGTTGACAGGATATTTTTTTGAAACGGTTATTAGTAAACCTTCTTTGACTAATAAATCATCTACTTTGCATGATGGACTGCCACTTCCACAAGGACTAAAATAAAATCCTTTCCATAACCCGTTTTTCTTAGTATAAACAAACCCGTTTCCAGGTTGAGCAGCAAAATACTTATTAGACCCAATAATCGTATCAACTGAATTGTTCATCTCATATATCCAAATTACTTCCTCAACATCTATAGTATCAGCTAATTTGTAAGTGTGAAAATCTAAATAAAAAATTCTATCATCATACTCGAAAGTTGTTGGAACTTTGGCCTTTTGTGCCTGAACATTAAATTGATAAATAAAAATAAATAGAATAGCAACAAAAGAACTTTTGTAATAGTAGAAAATTTTCATTTTAATTTTTGATTGGTGAAACATAACAGTGCTACAACCACTTGGATAAAAAAGTAACTTATTAAAGAGAATTTCAGAGAATTTGGAAAAATTAAAAACAAGCCTTACCAATTTCAAAATTCCTGATTTAGCAGTTTTGTTTAAAGACGGCCTGTGTAAAAAATTAATAAGTACTAAAGGACAAAAAAAAGGAGTGACTAAAATCACTCCTTTAAATAGAACTTTTACTATATGCTATTCGCCCTTAGCTTCCTCAAGATCAGCATGGTTATCTCCACCTATACTGTAATAATTATTTTCCTCGTCTTCTGAGCCAATTTCTTCCAGTTCGTCATCCAATTCTGAACCGGGAACGTCTAAATCATCTCCGGTGAAATCAGAAACTTCATTCCAGGCTTCAGGATCGGGGCTAAGCCCTTGATGAACTATTCCTTCTTCATCTATATCTCCAATTTTAATTGCATTTTCATAAATGTCTTCACTTACAGGATATTTCTGATAACTTGGTAGATCAAGATCATCGGTTATGTTTAAGTTCAAAGGTGATGTATTGTTCATGATATAAGTTATTTAGGTTATTCAAATCACTTGAAGCTATCTATTGATTAATAGATAGTTGCAAATGGACTATATCTAATATAAAATATTGTACCACAATTGCAGTTTTATATTTAACATCTGGAACGGTTTTTTTATAGGATGATATTATCTGAAATTACTATGGAAACGAAAGGATATTATCTTGAAGATTCAACTGAAAAAAAAGTTAATCTGACAAAAACTAACAGAGTTCTTTCTGTCGCAGGTGGGGCATTTTTGTTAACATCTGGTGTTAAAAACTTATATTCTCCTTCAATAGGAAATTTATTAAGACTGGTCGGAGGGGCATACCTTATTTACCGTGGCAGCAAAGGTTATTGTCCTATTACAGAGGCATTGAATGAAAAGGGGAAAGTCCTAAACATAAGGGAGACAATGGTTATTAATCGCCCTAAAGAGGAGGTTTATGCTTTATGGAGAAACCTTGAAAACCTACCAAGATTTATGAAGCACCTGGCCGAAGTAAAAATTCTAAATGAAAACAGGTCAATTTGGAAAGCAAAAATTCCTGGTGGGTTAATGAAAGTTGAATGGGAAGCAGAAATCCTGTTAGACCGTAAAGGAAGTGAAATTTCATGGAGGTCTGTTGAAGGCTCTATGATCGATAATTCAGGAAAAGTTGTCTTTACCAATACCGAAAGCGGTTCCGGAACAGTATTAAATGTGACAATAAGTTATAGTCCTCCAGCTGGTGATGTCGGCAAGGCTATTGGAAAATTACTTAATAATACTTTTGAGGATTTGATCAGACAAGATTTGAGGGGTTTTAAACAAATGGCAGAAAACATATATTCACAAACAATAGACCTTAACCCAAAACAGTTTTACAATTAGGGAAACTTCTATAGTTTTGTTCTACTGTTAAATGAATGCTAAGTTTAAATTAAGTATTGAGTAGAACGTTGGGCAGGAAATTTATAACTTATTCAGGAATAATATATTAGCATTTATGTCATTACCCAATAATATTTTGTTGATCGACGACGATAAAATCAACAATTTTCTTAATGAAAAACTTTTAAGAAAAGTAGGCACCTTTGACAACATAAACATTTTTCTTGATGGCGAATCTGCTTTACACCATCTTCAAAGAGAGGCCGCAAAGGGTAACGATTCACCGGAATTGATATTTGTTGACATCAATATGCCCATCATGAATGGAATCGAATTCTTGGAAAATTACCATCATATAGAGTTTAAAAATAAAGAAAAAGTAACCCTAATTGGATTGACAACCTCTTTAAGGCCATCAGACTTAGATAAATTGAAAGAATTGCAATGTAAATTGGTCTTGAACAAACCTCTTACAAAGTCTTCACTGCATCTTTTAATAAGTGAGTTGTTTACAAACGAAGAGAAGGCAGCCTAAGTTTAGTCAGGCCTTTTAAGCAAGTTGTGCTTGTTTGCCTAATAAAATTTTTAGCTCATTTAATTTCAAAAGTGCTTCTACCGGGGAAATTGTGTTTATATCTATGATTTCCAACATTTCCTTAACCTTAATATAGGCCGGGTCGTTTGCTTCGAAAATGTTCAGTTGAAAGTTATTCTTAGGTAAGTCTGCTAATTTTTTCGATTTCGTATCAGATACTTTTTCTTTTTCAAGATGCTGCATGATCTGGTAAGCCCTGAGAATAACCGGATTGGGGATCCCTGCTATTTGCGCAACGTGTATTCCAAAACTATGCTCACTCCCGCCTTCCTTCAGCTTCCGCATAAAAATTATCTTGTCCCCTACTTCTTTTACCGAAACATTGAAATTCCTTACCCTTGGAAAATCTGTAGTTAACTGATTTAATTCATGGTAATGTGTGGCGAATAAAGTTCTGGGACAGCATTTTGGGTTTTGGTGCAAAAATTCCACAATTGCCCAGGCAATAGAAATTCCATCATAAGTACTTGTTCCTCTGCCTATTTCATCCATCAGGATTAAAGAACGGTCGCTAAAATTATTCAGTATGCTCGCTGTTTCCGTCATCTCCACCATAAAGGTAGATTCACCTTTTGAAAGGTTATCTGTCGCTCCTACTCTTGTAAACACTTTATCAACAAAACCAATTGTAGCTTTAGTAGCCGGAACAAAACTTCCCATTTGAGCCATCAAAGTAATCAAGGCAGTTTGGCGAAGCAAAGCAGATTTACCTGCCATGTTTGGTCCTGTTATCACCATAACCTGTTGAGAAACAGTATCAAGAAAGATATCATTTGGTACATAACCTTCACCGGCTCGCAATTGCTTTTCAATTACCGGATGCCTCCCTTCTTTGATGTTTATTTCGTGGCTTTCGTTAACTTCCGGACGCACATAATTATTTTTTCTTGCTACGATGGAAAAACTTATCAAACAATCCAGCTGTGCCACTGCCCTGGCGTTGGTTTGAATTTGAGGAACAAATTCTGCTACATAGGAAACTATCTCGGCAAATAACTTGTGCTCCAATGAGAAAATCTTTTCTTCAGCTCCTAAAATGCTGTCTTCATACATTTTAAGTTCCTCAGTAATGTAGCGCTCAGCATTACTGGTTGTTTGTTTCCTAATCCAATCAGGAGGGACTTTATCCTTATGAGTATTCGTTACTTCAATATAATATCCAAAAACCTTATTGAAAGATATTTTAAGCGATGTAATTCCTGTTCTAAGAGCTTCTCTTTGCTGAATTTGAAGTAGAAAGTCTTTACCAGAATAAGCGATCGCGCGCAAGCTGTCGAGTTCAGGATTTATTCCATCTGCTATGATTCCACCATGATTCAAAAGCATTGGAGCTTCCTGGTGCAAAGAAGTATCCAGCTTTTCTACAAGTGAAATAAGTGTATTTAATTTTTCTGAAAAGGCTTTTAAAACTATTCCATTGCTTGATAACTGAGTTTGCAAAGGTTGCAGATTTGCTAATGACCTTTTTAGCTGATTTAGCTCTCTTGGGTTCACACGCCTTACCGCCACTTTGGAAGCTAATCTTTCCAGGTCACCTATTTGTTTCAGCAATTGTTCCAGAGAATCAGACAGCTCTTTGTTTGTGAAGAACATTTCTACAATGTCTGCTCTCTCTTTTATTGCTGCAGGTTCTTTTAAAGGTAGAACTAACCAGTTTTTTAACATTCGGGCGCCCATAGGTGTTTGGGTATGATCCAAAATGTCAATTAATGGAACCCCGCCTTCATACTGAGCATAGATTAGCTCCAGGTTGCGGATAGTAAACTTATCCAGCCAGACAAACCGTTCTTCTTCAATCCTGGAAATGGAATTGATATGTGCAATTTCATTGTGTTCAGTATCAGCAAGATACTGAAGTATAGCCCCTGCGGAAACTATGCCTTCTTTCAAGTTTTCTATTCCAAAACCTTTCAGGCTTTTGGTTGCAAATTGCTTCACCAGCTTTTCATAAGCAAAGTCAAACTGATAAACCCAATCTTCCTGTGCAAATGTTATCCATCTTTCTCCAAGATGAGACATTACTTCTTTTTTCCTGGATTTATTATATATTATTTCAGCGGGATTAAAACTTTGCAACAGTTTATCAATGTAAAGCCAGTTTCCCTGTGCAACCTGAAAATCTCCTGTAGAAATATCCAAAATAGAAATTCCAGAAAGATCTTTACTTTGATAATGGATCGCACAGAGGTAGTTATTCCTGCTTTGGTTTAAAACATTGTCATTGTAAGTAACACCTGGAGTAACTAACTCTGTTACACCTCTTTTCACTATCCCTTTTACAGATTTAGGGTCTTCCAGCTGGTCACATACAGCCACGCGAAATCCGGCCCGAACCAATTTGGGCATATAAGTATCCAAAGAATGATAAGGAAATCCTGCCAGTGCAACTTCTGAACTTGTTCCTGCTCCCCTTTTAGTAAGAACAATACCTAAGATTTTGCTTGCTATTTCTGCATCTGAGCCGAATGTTTCATAAAAATCGCCCACCCTGAAAAGTAAAAGTGCACCCGGATATTTGGCTTTGATGGCATTGAACTGCTTCATCAAAGGTGTTTCCTCACTCGTAGATTTTGCCAAAATGTTTTCTAAGTTTTACAGATTAAAAAATAACAGGACTGATGCGTTTAAGATTCTTATTCCATTCAAGATTGTAATAAATATCTGTCATTTTTAAATTTAAATCAATACTATCTACATATACACTATTTTCAATACCATGAGTTTCAAATAAAGTCCATGAATTATCAGGATTCTTAATATGTTTTTCAACATGAAACTCAAGAGAAGAAATTGTTATATATTCCTTTAACGAGGGTAATGATCTATAAAGCATAAATTTTGATCCCATGTCATAATCTTTCGTACTTTGAGAAAGTACTTCTACAATTATTGAAGGGTTTAATAATGTATCGAATTCATTATCCAGATATTCTTCTTTACCGCAAACAACAATCAAATCAGGATATGTATATAAACCATTTTCTGAAACTAGGATGCGCATATCTCCTGGATAAGTATTGCATCGTTTGCCTTTTAAATGGGATGTAAATTCGCCTATCACACTAGATACTATTCTATTATGTTCTTTAGTGGCACCTGCCATTGCAAAAATTTCTCCATTAAAGTATTCACTTTTTTCAAATGCATTTCTTTCCGCAAGCAAATATTCTTCAGGAGATATAAATGGTTTTTTTTCAGGTAATCCCATGCTATTCGATTTTTACCAAAGTTACGTAATTCTTGTTGTCTGCCCCAAACAAAGAACTTAGCATATTCAGCTTCATTTTGTACTTTTGCAATCCGAATTAAGATAAGACCTAACGGCATCCCTCATATAAATGCAAAATATTCGCAATTTCTGTATTATCGCCCACATTGACCATGGTAAAAGCACCCTGGCCGACCGCCTTTTAGAACACACTTCTACTGTTTCAAAACGGGAAATGATGGCTCAGGTGCTTGATAATATGGATCTTGAAAGAGAACGTGGTATTACCATCAAAAGCCATGCGATTCAGATGAATTATGTTTATGAAGGCAAGGATTATGTTTTCAACATGATTGATACCCCAGGACATGTTGATTTTTCTTATGAAGTTTCCAGATCAATTGCTGCCTGTGAAGGAGCTCTTTTAATTGTGGACTCCTCTCAGGGTATTGAGGCCCAGACAATTTCCAATCTGTACCTTGCAATATCCCACGATCTTATTATTATTCCGGTTTTAAACAAAATAGATCTTCCTCACTCTATGCAAGAGGAAGTTAAAGACGAGATTGTAGATCTAATTGGTTGCAAACGTGATGAAATTATACCAGCAAGTGGCAAGGCAGGTATTGGAATTGAAGATATTTGCCGCGCAATTGTAGAGCGTATTCCTGCACCCAAAGGCGATAGAAACGCACCTCTTCAGGCATTGATATTTGACTCTGTTTTCAATTCATTCAGAGGTGTTGAAGTTATGTTCCGTGTTTATAATGGAGTGATCAGAAAAGGAGAAAAAGTAAAATTCATTGCAACTGGCAAAGAGTATAATGCAGACGAGATTGGTATTTTAAGATTAGATAAAGAACCTAGAAATATTGTTGAAGCAGGAGATGTAGGTTACATCATTTCCGGAATCAAAGAAGCAAGAGAAGTAAAAGTTGGCGATACTATTACTACTGTAGCCAATCCAGGCTTACAAATTCAAGGTTTTGAAGATGTAAAACCTATGGTATTTGCAGGTATCTATCCTGTAGAAACATCTGATTTTGAAAACCTCAGGACTGCTATGGACAAATTGCAACTAAACGATGCGTCTTTGGTATGGGAACCTGAGACATCACTTGCATTGGGTTTCGGTTTTCGCTGTGGTTTCCTTGGAATGTTGCACATGGAAATTGTGCAGGAAAGACTGGAAAGGGAATTTGGGCAGACAGTTATTACAACGGTTCCTTCTGTTCAATTCAAAGTGTATACAACTAAAGATGGATTGGTGACAGTAAATGCACCTTCAGACATGCCTGAGCCTAATTACATTGACCGGATTGAAGAACCATTCATCAAGGCACAAATAATTACAAAAGCAGACTATGTTGGTCCTATCATGACCCTTTGCATGGAAAAAAGGGGAATTTTGAAAAACCAAAGCTACTTAACAACCGACCGCGTTGAATTGGTTTTTGAAATGCCTTTAGGTGAAATTGTATTTGACTTTTTTGATAAGCTTAAAACCATTTCAAGAGGATATGCATCTTTGGATTATGAGTTAATAGGTTTTGTTCAATCTACCCTGGTAAGATTAGATATTCTGCTAAATGATGAAAAAGTAGATGCATTGTCAGCAATCGTACACCGCGACAAAGCTTATGATTGGGGAAAAAGGCTTTGTGAAAAATTGAAAGAGTTATTGCCACGTCAGATGTTTGAGATTAAAATTCAGGCAGCAATTGGCGCAAAAATCATTTCAAGAGAATCAATAAGTGCCTTGCGTAAAGATGTAACAGCCAAATGTTATGGTGGTGATATTTCCAGAAAACGTAAACTTCTGGAGAAACAGAAGGAAGGTAAAAAGCGAATGAGGCAAGTAGGAACTGTAGAGATCCCTCAAGAAGCCTTTATGGCTATTTTGAGGTTAGGCGACTAATAAAATGAACAAATATCTAACTAAAATTACTTTTATTTTTTTAATCCTTATCACAAACCATTTATGGGCTCAAGGTGGTAGAGAATTTTGGTTCGCTGCACCCGAAGTAACCTCTAAACATGCTGACCGGCCCATTGTTTTAAGGATTTCTTCTTTTGATAAACCTGCAGAAATCACAGTTTCTCAACCAGCAAACCCTTCATTTGGAGTTATAAAGCAAACAGTACCTGCCAATAGCCTGATAAGTGTAGACCTTTCTAAACAAATTGAATTGGTTGAGACCAAGCCGCCGGGCAAAATCTTGAAAACAGGACTTTTAATTCAATCTTCTAACGACATTTCTGCCTATTATGAAGTAGAAGGGATATCTGAAAGATTTTCGGCAGACAATGCCGAAATTTTTACTTTAAAAGGGAATAATGCTTTAGGGAAACTTTTTTATATTCCTATGCAAACACTTTACCCAAACCACATTGAAAAAAAGTATGAATTCAATGCATTTGCCTCGTTTGATATAATTGCCACAGAAAATAACACCACCATAAAAATTTCTCCCACAAAAGGAATTGTAGGGGATTCTATAGGAAATCCTTTTGCAATAGTTTTAAATAAAGGTCAAACTTATTCTTGTCAATCTATTTCTGTAAAGGGAAATAATAAGCCTACAGGCAGTAAGGTCGAATCTGATAAGCCAATTGCAATAACTTACAAAGATGATTCAATCGAGAAAGGTGTATCATATGATCTTATTGGAGACCAAATTTTGCCTGTTAGCGAGTTGGGTACAGAATACATTGCTGTTGGAAATTCTGGTTGGTTGCCCTCGGTGTTAACTGATGATGTTTTTATTGTAGGAACAAAAAATGGAACAACAGTTACTTTTAATAGTGATTCATTAATAATAATAAATGAAGGTGAGTGTAAACGATATCAAATTTTAAAGAAAGACTCTTGTGTTTATATAAATTCCTCAAATCCAATCTATGTCTTACACGTTTCAGGTTTTTACAATGAACTTGCCTGTGCAAATTTGATTCCATTGAAATGTACAGGAACGAAATCATACCAATTTCTAAGAACAAATGATGAGGATTTTGCAATCAACTTAATAGTTAAAACCGGAGGTGAGTCGGAGTTTACACTCAACGGAGATAAGAATATCATATTGCCAAATTCTTTCAGGGAAGTTCCTGGTACAAATGGAAAATGGAAATACGGTCGTTTTAACCTAGGTGGTATTATTCCTGTTAATGATTCAAAACCAAATGTCATTACAAACTCAGCCCATGATTTTAATTTATGTGTTTTAAATGGTAATGTAGAAACTAGTTTCCGATATGGTTATTTCTCCTCGTTTGCCAACTTAAACCTCGGTCCGGACAAGTTATTATGTCAGCAGGAAAACATTGTGTTAGACGCAGGATTAGGAAAAGATTCCTATAAATGGAATACTGGGGATACAACTCAAACCATTATTGTAAAAGACACAGGAACTTACTTTGCTACAATTCAGAAAGATGTTTGTCCTTTCCAAGATACTGTTTATATAGGAATATATCCCAAAAACACCCAACTTATATTGGGAAATGATACTTCTGCCTGTGCAAATACACCTCTGATTATAGAACCAAAAAGTAAATTCAGAACCTATCTCTGGCCAGACAATTCTACTTCTGACAGATTTATTCCAAAAAAAACCGGAAAATATATTTTAGAAGTAACAGATTCAAACACTTGTACAAGAAAGGATTCACTTTTTTTCACTGCTTTTCCATTACCCAAACCTCAAATTTTGTGGGATAAGAATGAAGTGAAATTTTGTAACGATAGTAATTTTACATTTACTCTAAATGAATCTTTTAAAAGCATAACTTGGTTTAATGGAGCGATTTCAAATACTGTTTCTGCTTCCAGAAATAACAGCGATGAATACTTTGTAACAGTAAAAGATGATAACGGATGTGCTGGATCAGCAAAAAATCAAATAGACTGCTCTCCATATATAACAATCCCAAACATATTTACGCCCAACGGTGATCTTTACAACGAAACGTTTAAAATCCACAACCTTAAATCCAATTCCTGGCAACTAAATGTAATTGGTAGGTATGGTTCTGTTGTGTATAAATCAGATAACTATAATAACGATTGGAAAGGCGAAAATTTGCCTGATGGCATTTATTATTATCACTTAAAAAATAAAGAGAGCCAAAAAAATTATAAAGGTACTGTTGAAATTTTGAGGTAATCCGGACCTTTTATCAGGTCCGGATTATCAGGATTACTTAGTTTTCACTTTAGGTTTATCAGCTGCACCCGCTTTTTTCGCTGGAGCAGCAGCCTTATCATCAGGTTTGCAATTGCCACAAGCAGTGTAACCAGCTTTTTTAGCTTCTGCAAGTTCCATACCTTTTTTACCTTCGTTTACGATAGAACAATTTTTCTTGTGGTATTTCTTTCCTTTTTCAGTTACATACACAGTTTGTGCACTTACAAAGTGGGACATCAAACCAAAAAGCAATAGAAATGCAAACGTAATAATGTTACTTTTTTTCATAAGAATGTGGTGTTTTTTTTGCAATATATAGGATATTTTTAAAAAGAATAATAACAATGCTTGTTAACAATTAAAGTATTTTTGCAACCATAATTCATTAAATGCAGCTTTTAGACGGAAAACTATTATCAGACGAAATACTTTCAGAATTAAAAACTGAAGTAGATAACATACGGCAAAAAAATGGAAAAATTCCACATTTGGCCGCTGTATTGGTTGGAGAAGACGGTGCGAGCATAACTTATGTAAACAGCAAAGTAAAAAATTGTGAGAAAGTAGGATTCAAATCTTCCTTAATTAAAAAGGATGCGACAATTACTGAAGAAGAATTATTGGAAATTATCCAAAAACTTAATCAGGATACGGACATTGATGGATTTATAGTTCAATTACCATTACCAAAACACATTTCAGAAAAAGTAATCACTGACGCTATTTCTCCAGATAAAGATGTGGATGGATTCCATCCTTTTAATGTTGGGAAACTTGCTCTAGGTCTTGACACGTATGTTTCTGCAACGCCAAATGGGGTAATGGAAATGTTAAAACGGTATAAAATTCAAACAGAAGGGAAAAATTGCGTGGTGTTGGGAAGAAGCAATATTGTAGGTTCTCCGATGAGCATGCTAATGTCAAAATCATCAAGAAGTGAAGTCATTTCTAAAAATGGTTATTCTGCAGATGCAACCGTTACAGTTTGCCATAGTAAAACCAAAAACTTACAAGAAATAACTTCCAAAGCAGATATTTTGATTGTTGCCATTGGCCAGCAGGAATTTGTAACGGCTGATATGGTCAAAGAGGGGGCAATAGTGGTAGATGTTGGGCTTCACCGGTTAATAGACGAAACTAAAAAATCTGGTTACAGGCTTGTTGGTGATGTTAAATTTGACGAAGTCGCTCCAAAAACTAGCTACATCACACCTGTTCCGGGAGGCGTGGGCCTTATGACTATTTGTAGTCTGTTGATGAACACATTAAAAGCTTCAAAGAATAAATGAACCGCCAGCAATTTTTATTGTCAATCCTTGCAATCCCCGCATTAGCAAAACTGCCGATAGAAATTGATATTGATATCTTAACAGGGCAAATAGCTCCTGTTTTAAGGTTTGGTCTTCAAAAGGAACCATCAAAGTCTTTTGAAGCCATGAAGAAAGAAGCAGCAAAAGCTAAGATTAAACTTCACATTACTTCTGGTTACCGTAGCTACAATAAACAAATTGAAATCTGGAACGGAAAATATGATCGTTATTCTAGTAAAGGGCTTAAAGGAATAAGTTTAATCAAGAAAATAACAGAATTTTCTGCCATGCCAGGAACTTCCAGGCACCATTGGGGAACAGATGCAGATATATTGGATATTTCGGTGCTACAACCCAAAAATCCTTTAGAGCCATCACATTATGTATCTTCAAAAGGAATTTATAATCGACTTTACGAATGGATGTTGCACAATTCTGAACGTTTCGGTTTTTACGAAGCGTATACGGACGATCCTACCAGAACAGGCTACGAATTTGAGCCATGGCATTATTCATATAAAACATTGGCTATACGCTATCTCAAAGATTACAACAGAAATGTAAAGCTGAGCTACATCAAACTCCCCCAGCTCAAAGGAAAAGAATTGATTACAGAAGCTTTTTTTAGTGAATATAAAAGAGATTATGTAAACGGCCTAAACCCGTATTTGCAATAAGCTTAAGCCAGATTTTCCTATCCAAATTTCCTTTCCACATTTTACCATTTCTGCCTAACTTTGCAGCTTATTAATAGTTTTTACAACTATTAACTATTCACTATTAATTATTAACTAAAAAATGGTTTTAAGCGAACAGGAATTACATCGCAGGGAAGAAAGAGAAGAATTAATGAAAATGGGGATCAACCCCTACCCTGCTGAAACTTTTGAAGTTAATGTAAGCTGTAAGGACATCCATAAAAATTATAACCTTCGCAAACTTGATTATAAAACGATTTCGATCGCAGGAAGAATTCTGAGTAAAAGGATCATGGGTTCTGCTTCCTTTGTTGAAATACAGGATTCATCAGGACGCATTCAAGTTTATGTAAGAAGGGACGACATATGCCCCGAAGAAAATAAAGACCTATACAATATAGTGTTCAAAAAATTATTGGATATAGGTGATATTATCGGAGTTCATGGATTTGTTTTCACCACTCAAACTGGGGAAATCACTATTCATGCAAATGAAATTAAGCTTTTGACGAAATCTTTGAAACCACTTCCAATCGTAAAGGAAACAGTGGATGAGAATGGAAATGTGACCAAATATGATGCTTTTAGTGATCCGGAACAAAGATACCGCCAAAGGTATGTTGACCTTATCGTGAACCCTGAAGTAAGGGAAACATTCATCAAAAGGACAAAATTGATGAATGTAATGCGTCATCATCTGAATGAAAAAGGATACCTGGAAGTTGAAACACCAATTTTGCAACCTCTTTATGGCGGTGCTGCTGCAAGGCCTTTTAAAACCCATCACAACACATTAGACATGACACTTTATTTGCGAATCGCAAATGAGCTGTATTTAAAACGTTTAATTGTAGGTGGTTATGATGGGGTTTATGAATTTTCAAAAGACTTCAGAAATGAAGGCATGAGCCGTTTTCACAATCCGGAATTTACGCAAATAGAGCTTTATGTAGCTTATAAAGACTATTATTGGATGATGGACCTTGTGGAAGAAATGGTGGAAAAAATCGCTTTAGAACTTCATGGAACAACGGAAGTCAAAGTGGGTGATAATACCATTAATTTTCAACGTCCATGGAAACGATATACCATGTTTGAAGCTATTCAGCACTTTACAGGTGCTGATATTTCGGAAATGGGAGAAACTGAACTCAGGATGAAGGCAAGAGAACTTGGTGTTCAGACTGATAGTTCAATGGGAAAAGGAAAAATCATTGATGAGATTTTTGGTGCTCATTGTGAAGGTAAACTAATTCAACCAACCTTCATTACAGATTACCCCGTAGAAATGTCGCCTTTGGCAAAAAAGCACAGATCAAAAGAAGGTTTGGTAGAAAGATTTGAGGCTATTTGTAACGGAAAAGAAATCTGTAACTCCTTCTCAGAATTAAATGATCCTATTGATCAGAGAAAACGCTTTGAGGAACAACTCGAGCTAGGCAAAAGAGGAGATGACGAAGCCATGATGCTTGATGAGGATTTTCTTAGGGCATTGGAATATGGTATGCCACCTACTGCCGGCTTAGGCATTGGCATTGACAGGTTATCCATGATTATGACTAATAGTAATTCTATCCAGGATGTACTTTTCTTTCCTCAGATGAGGCCAGAAAAGAGATTGGTTTTTGAAAAGGTCCAATTTATAGGGAAAGGAATTGCTGAAGAATGGCATCCTTACTTCGAAAAAGCTGGGATCTTGTCAGTAGATCAACTAGTTACTTTAAATGCTAATAAGCTTTTCAATGATTTGTGTGGTTTTAGAAAGAAAATGAAACTGGAAGTTCCTGCTCCGGTTCTAGATGAAGTGAGAAATTGGGTGAATTAAAGAGATGCTTGTTAAAAATAAAGAAGCCCGAAAAGGGCTTTCTTTATTTTATGACTACAAGCTTTTTAACGATAGTTGAAATGCCCGAACCTATTATCTTAACGTTGTAAATCCCTTCTTTAAAAGTTTCAGTGTTAATTTCGGTAACGGTTAAAACGTTGTTACCACTTTTCCAAACCAAACTTCCATTCACATCATAAACCTGAATTTCATTTGCCTTCATATTTTGAGGCAACACAACATAGGAAATTCCTGTGGATGGATTTGGATATAAATCAACGTGACGGGAGGCTACATTAGCTTGATTTTCAAGAGTGGTAATTAAGTTTCCATAGATTTTCACATAAACCGGACTTTCTGTAACTGTCAAGCTCACTTTACCATTTGAAACGACAAGAGGTGTTTGCACTCCAGCATTTGCACCTACTTTAGGTGAAATTAATATTGCCTTATCTCTTGTAACAGGGAGTTGATAGTTTAAGACCGTACTACCATCAGATGTACCATTCCAAATGCAATAAATGGTAGTGTCCTGAAATTGAGAACTTTTAAATTTATAGGAATAAGTTTTCCCATCTATAACTTTAGAGTCAAAACTATATTTCCCTAATACCTTGTTCATTGTAGTTAACCAATACCAGGATTTTCTTGGTGCTGGCAAAGCTGGGGGTACTTGTTTGACTATACCACATGTGCCAAATAGATCCGAGCTTGTTGAGTTATCATCTTGCAACCAAAAACCATAAGCCCTGTCAGCCCCTCCTGCACAAATTGCCATATATGACCTTACAAGCCACATAGCCTGCACATCTTCACCTAAGAATGTGCTGTATATCTTAGCTCTTTGGGAGGTTGCCTGGCTAACATCATATCCAAATTCCGTAATCCATATTGGCTTGTTGATCAAATTCCGATGAGAAAATCCTACAACATCGAACACTTTCTTTTCTAAACCATCTGCTTCGGGAGAAACACCGTATAATGGTGTGCCAATTTGTCCTCCGGCATCATTGCTATAATGATGGAAATTAATGATGTTGAATGGGTTTTTAAAATCGGTTCTGTTTTGTTTAAACCAATAAAGCATGGCTTTCAGATAAATTGTATCCATACCCGTTAAACCCGCCATTATAAAGGGAATATTTGGGTCAGCATTTTTGGCTCCTACGGAAGTTCCTAGTGTACCCTGATGTCCATCATAATCAGCACTCGTCATAGCTGCATATTCAAATGGCTGAAAAAGCCCTATTCTTCCTTTCCAGGTTTTATTAGGTTCGTTCCAGTTTTCAACACCTTCAATAGTGCCTTGAGCAGTTTTAATAGTGTTATCTGACCGAAGTTTTATTTTGGCTGTTGGGACAGGGTTTTTGCCATATCTGGCTACAAACTGAAATATGTAATCACTATGCTCCATGTATGAAGATGGTTTTTCAGGATCTTCAGTTCCTGTTAAAGGTTTATTATCTAATACATCGCCAGTACTATTAAACATCCAGAATGGAGAGCCTTGCAATGCAGGGGAAATCCTCATTCCTTTATCTTTATAGTCTTTATAAACCTGGTCAAAATTCCAATTTGAACCAGGAGAAGGATTAAATCCATATTGGTTATTTGGATAACCAGGATATCCGGCTATATCAGTGTTTGCCTCATTCCAGGTCCAATTATGAAATTGACGTATATTTTTAAAAGAAGATGCATAATTAATATCATTAACATGAAGTATGTTAATACCTATGAAATCTTCCATCAAAGGATAGGTTGGAACCGGGATTGCGCTGTAAACAGGAGCTAATGTTTGCTGGTCACCATATATTACAACCTCCGGAAAACTGCCATCAGGAGAATCTGAGATTACCCTCAGGTACCTTACCTGAGCATTGATTGCATGTTTGTTCCAAGTATCATAGCCAGTTAATGGATCAGTAAAAAGTAAATCCCAGCTAGTAGCCCCCTTATTATAGAAGCTAAGGTTTGCTACACCCCCAATGTCATAAATATAAATGTTGCTGACATTGATTTTTCTACCCAAATCAACAATTGCTGTTAATGGGTAATATAATTCTTTACTTATATAGCTTGCCCATGTTGTGACAGGCTTTGTAGTAGGTGGTTCAGTAACTATAGCTGATTGTTCATCAAACATCCGGTAAGGAGATGCGTTAGGATAAGCTTTTTCGTCTATTAACATATCAGGTCGTATTTTTAACCTGATTTGCGCTGTTAGATTGAGGGCAATTGATATTAATATAAGTGGTAATGTTTTTTTCATGCTTTCATAAATTATTAAAGCCTCTCTAAATTTAATTAACTCTGTGCTATAAACAATAAGTGCACTAATAAATTCAATGCAATACTATATACTTATCATTAACATAAAGACACCGCAATTACTAAAACAATTTTAGTTAGTAATTTTTTCTAACTTATTTTGTACTATTTGATATACTAGGTAAGTTTAAGGTCTGAATACTTTAATATAAGTCTCTCTACCTTTTATAATAATTAAACATAGTACAATGAGTGTAATTGAAGAAATTTTTGCCCGCCAGATTTTTGACTCACGCGGAAATCCTACTATTGAAGTAGATGTTGTTACAGAAAATGGTTTTATCGGACGTGCGGCTGTACCTTCTGGTGCATCAACTGGAAAACATGAAGCTGTTGAGCTTCGTGATGGTGACAAAGAAAATTACATGGGAAAAAGCGTATTGAAAGCAGTTTCTAACGTGAATGACCTTATTGCTGATGAATTAATCGGTTGCTCTGTATTTGAGCAAAACATGATCGACCAGATCATGATGGAACTTGATGGTACTGAAAACAAAGGTAAGTTAGGTGCAAATGCAATTTTAGGTGTATCTCTTGCTGCTGCTAAAGCTGCTTCTCAGGAAGCTGGCATGTCACTTTACCGCTACATAGGTGGTGTAAATGCAAATACACTTCCCGTACCAATGATGAACATCATCAATGGAGGTAGTCATGCTGATAACTCTATTGATTTTCAAGAGTTTATGATTATGCCAATCGGTGCAGAATCATTTACACATGCAATGAAAATGGGTTCTGAAATTTTCCATAACCTTGCCAAAGTTTTAAAAGATAAAAAGTATTCTACAAACGTTGGTGATGAAGGAGGTTTTGCTCCAAATATCCCCTCGAATGAAGAAGCGATTGAAACTGTTTTAAGGGCAATTGAAAAAGCTGGTTACAAACCAGGTGTTGATGTAATGATCGCCATGGATGCAGCTGTTACTGAATTCTACGACGAAGCAACTGGCCTTTATCACTTCCACAAATCAAACGGAATGAAAAAGAATTCTGATGAAATGGTTGCTTATTGGGCTGAATGGGCTGCAAAATACCCAATTATTTCAATTGAAGATGGTATGGCTGAGGACGACTGGAAAGGTTGGAAAAAACTCACTGAAGCAATTGGTTCTAAAACTCAATTAGTTGGTGATGACTTGTTTGTAACAAATGTAAAACGTCTTCAGGATGGTATAGATCAAGGCGTTGCGAACGCTATTCTTGTAAAAGTAAACCAAATCGGCACTTTAACTGAGACTATCAATGCGGTAAACCTTGCTCATAAAAATGGTTATAAATCTATCATGTCTCACCGTTCTGGTGAAACTGAAGACAATACTATTGCTGACCTAGCAGTTGCGTTGAACTGTGGTCAAATCAAAACTGGTTCTTGCTCTCGTTCAGATCGTATGTCGAAATACAACCAATTGCTTCGTATTGAAGAAGAACTTGGTGACAGCGCTGTTTGGCCAGGAAGAAAACTTTAATTTATTTAGCAGTTAAAAAAAAAGAGGAGCCCAAGGTTCCTCTTTTTTTTTACTCAAATGGCATACTTTTAGAGGCTATCTTATTTAAAATACGCAAAATGCTGTATGATGTAATTATTGTTGGAGGAGGCCCTGCCGGTTTAAGCTGTGCCCTTATTTTAGGAAGATGCCAGAGATCTATTATTGTTTTTGATACAGGTAACCCCAGAAATAAAAGTTCACATGCTTTACATGCTTTCATAACCAGGGACGGAACCTCTCCTATTGATTTCTTAATTTCAGCAAGAGAAGAACTTAGAAAGTACGGAGTTGTCTTAAAACATGAAAAAATTGTCTCAGCAGAGAAAATACCTGAAGGTTTTAACTTGAAAACAGAATCAGGATTAGAATTTCAATCTAGGAAACTAGTGTTGGCAACGGGCGTTCAGGATAAATTACCAAACATTATAAACATCAATGATTTTTATGGTGTTAGCGTTCATCACTGCCCTTATTGCGATGGATGGGAAGAACGGAATAAACCCATGGCTATTTATGCCTTAAAACGTGGTGGTGCGATTGATTTGTCGTTCACTATGAAAACCTGGAGCAATGATATTACACTTTTCAC
>JACMRH010000193.1 GCA_014376535.1 Cytophagales bacterium
AAAAGGAGGACTTGGATTATTATTGGTAAAAAGAATAATGGACAGTGTAAGCTACGAAAGCTTTAACGGATATAACAATTGGGTGCTACTGAAAAAAGTAAATATTGCTTAATATTTTAAGCACCAAAATTCAAAAATGAATTGTCGAGTGCAGCAGTCTAAATACTCAATACTAAGTACTGAGTACTGAGTACTAAATCTAATCTGTGTCCTTCAACACTTCCTGCAACCTGATAAACTCTACCGATTTGCGACTGCTTTTCAGGATAGTAAAAAGATAACCACCAAATTCTTTTTGCTCGTTTTGCTCAGGAATTTTGCCAAAAATGAAATTCATTAATCCGGCAACCGTTTCAAAGTCATCTCCGACAGGTAGCGGATAAGTCAGGTATTCATTTACATCATGAATATGGATCCCACCTTTAACAATGTAAGCACCTTCGTCGACTTTTTCGACTTTAACAGCCTCATCATCATATTCATCCTGGATTTCACCAACTAGTTCTTCAATGACATCCTCCATTGTTACGATTCCTGAAGTACCTCCAAATTCATCCAGTACCACAGCCATATGCATACGCTTTTTCTGGAAGTCTTTCAGAAGTTCACTTACAGTTTTGGTCTCCGGAATAAAATAGGCAGGCCTTAAAATATCTCTTAAAATGATTGGTTTCCTATCATTTACCATAGGGATAATATCTTTGGTATGCACAATACCTACAATGTCATCTAAGGTTTCTTTGTAAACTGGCATTCTGGAATATCCTTCAGAAATAACCTTTTTGATCACGTCAGCATCCGGACTGCTTACTTCCAGGGCCACAATTTTTGTCCTTGAAACCTGGATTTGTTTAGCAGACAAATCATTGAAGTTGAAAACGTTTTCAATTAATTCCTGTTGCGTTGTAGGGATAGTTCCTTCCTCTGCACCTTGTTTGATCAGCATTTTTAGTTCTTCGGCACTATGGCCTTCTTCAATTTCATTTGGATCTATGCCAAAAATCCGCAAAAGTATATTGGCTGAACCATTTAATATAAATATAAAAGGTCTGAAAACCAGGTAGAAGATTCTTAATGGATGTGCAGTGAACATGATCACTTCTTCCGCCATTTTAATTCCAAAAGCCTTAGGAGCAACTTCCCCGAAAACTATATGGAGAAAAGTAACTACCAAAAAGGAAACACCTAACGATATTTTGTGAATAGTTTCAAGACTGATGTTAAACTGAAAATAATTGAAAATAGGAAGGATTAAAGTAGTAACGGTTTCTTCCCCAAACCAACCAAGAGCCAGACTGGCAAGCGTGATACCTAATTGGGTAGCAGATAGATAAGTGTTTAGATGAGCAAGAATATGGGTTGCCATTTTTGCAGAACTACTGCCATCACGTGCGAGAATCTCTATTTGCGATCCACGAACTTTAACCATAGCAAATTCTGCAGCCACGAAAAAGCCGTTTAGCATTACCAGACCTACAATAAGCATTATGTCAAAAAACATGGCTTATTGGCTTAGGTTTTAATGAAGCTTCAAGGAGGAGGGTAAGAATTATGGTTCCTGCGGAAGAGTTGTGATAAGTATGTAAACTATCGCTTTCGATAAGATAAAAAAGATGTTTCAATGCAAATATACTGTTTCCCTGATAGTTTAAAGATTTAGTATCAAGATTTTATTTTACTTTGGGATGTGGAAGCCTTTCGGTTTGGCCAAACAGCATTTATTCATGTTTAATTTGCATAATGAGTTCACATTCATCCCATATTAAAAAAGTTACAACTCATCAGTTAAGGGAAATGAAAGGCAGGGGAGAGAAAATCTCTATGCTTACTGCCTATGATTTCTCCATGGCAAAGATCCTGGATGCTGCTGGTGTTGATGTACTTCTGGTAGGCGATTCAGCATCAAACGTTATGGCAGGGCATGAAACTACCTTGCCTATCACACTAGACCAAATGATCTACCATGCATCTTCGGTAGTAAGAGCGGTCGAGCGTGCTTTGATTATTGTAGATATGCCTTTTGGATCTTACCAGGGAAATTCTTCAGAAGCTTTGCGTTCAGCAATCAGGATTATGAAAGAATCTGGTGCGCATGCAATAAAATTGGAAGGCGGCTTAGAAGTAAAAGAATCTATCATCAGGATTTTAAGTGCCGGCGTACCTGTTATGGGCCATTTAGGATTAATTCCACAGTCCATATATAAGTTTGGTACCTATGCAGTAAGGGCCCAGGATAAACAGGAGGCCGATAAATTGGTTGAAGATGCCATCATGCTCGAACAGATTGGATGTTTTGGACTAGTTCTGGAGAAAATCCCTGCTGAATTAGGAAAAACTGTAGCTGAAGCCGTTTCCATTCCGGTAATAGGAATTGGAGCAGGTCCATATTTAGATGGTCAGGTTTTAGTAAGTCATGATATGCTGGGAATCAGTACAGAATTTAATCCACGTTTCTTAAGACGATATGCGGAATTGAACACCGTTATTTCAGATGCAGTCAGGCATTATATCAGGGATGTAAAGGCTAAAGATTTTCCAACAATACAGGAGTCGTATTGACCCCAACACCCCCACCCAACCCTCCCCCGAGAGGGGAGGGCTAGAGTACACAATTATGATACTTCACATATTGATCATACAATAATCTTGACCCTATTAAGAATCAAAATGTTAATATTAGCTTTCGTCTAAGCCCCTCTCCTTCGGAGAGGGATTAGGGTGAGGTTAAATCATAAAATGATCACTTTTCCCAACATAAAAATTAATCTTGGCCTCTACATTACCGGAAAACGGTCAGATGGCTATCACGATTTATTAAGCTGCTTTTATCCAGTTAACTGGTGCGATATTCTTGAAATTACGACTTCAGAAACCTTTGAATTTATTCAGACGGGCATTCCCGTGCCTGGCTTTGTGGAAGATAATCTTTGTGTAAAAGCCTATACTCTTATAAAAGCAAAGCATTCAATTGGCCCTGTCAGAATTCATCTGCATAAAATAATTCCGATGGGTGCAGGCTTGGGAGGAGGTTCATCTGATGCTGCTTATGCGCTTAAAAGCCTGAATTCTATTTTTAACCTTGGTTTGGATAATACACAGCTAAAGAAATATGCCTCTGAAATTGGAAGCGACTGTGCATTTTTTATAGAAAATAAGCCTGCGATTGCAACTTCCAGAGGAGAAGTTCTGGAATTATCTGAATTAGATTTAAGAGGAAAATACATTGTCATTGTTTGTCCTGACATCCATATTTCTACAAAACAGGCGTTCTCTGCTATAAAACCCAAACCATATTCAGCCGACTTTAAACAATTGCTTGCAGAATATAGCATTTGGAAAGGCCATCTTCACAACCAGTTTGAAGATACAATCCTAACATTACATCCCAAACTTCAAACGATCAAGGACCTTTTGTATGAAAACGGGGCTTTCTATGCTTCAATGAGTGGTTCAGGTTCTGCGATGTTTGGCTTGTTTAATAAGGAACCTGATTTTAATCTACCAGGGCTTATTATCTTCAAGGGAATATTATAGTCATCAGATCAGGTTCTTGAGGGTAAAATTTGTTATTTTGCTGGTAACCAATTCAGCAAATGCGCATTTACCTTTATCTCCTGTTTTCTTGTTCCTATACGTTTTCTCTTTCCCAGCCGAAAATAAACCTGACGGACATTAGACAAAGATTTCCGGAAGCATCGGCTGTTATGCTGAATGAGGAAATATTGAACCTTGATGTTGCAGGTGATAAACTAACTGCTACACGAAGCCATATTATTCAATATTTAATTTTAGAAGAAAAAGCTTTTGGTTTAGCTGAAAGGACAGTTACCTATATTCCCGGGTTTTTTGAGTTGGCAAACTTTGAAGCTTCAACTTATGTACCCAATGGCAGGTCTTACAAAAAGCTTAAAGTCACCGAATGGGAAGACAAGAACAGGATTTCAAACATGTTCTTCTTTGATGATGTTAAGTACAGGCATTTTGTATTTCCCGGAGTTCAGAAAGGAGCAATTCTGGAACTGAAATATACTTACACAAGCCTTGACCCTACTATTCAGTTTCCTTTTCATTTTCAGGAGAGTGTACCATTAATTAAATCTTCGTTTACCATAAACCATACAGATAAGGTAAGGCCTTATGTGCGATTTTTTGGTGATACTATTCAAAGAACCTACACAGAAGAAACCAAAGGGAAGTTATTTTCTAAAACCTGGCTGGTAAAAGATGTAAAAGAATGGAAAGGCCACAGCAACAGCCCTTCTATCCAATACAACTTGCCCCATTTATTTCCATTAATTAAGGAATACAAGACAGAAACTAAAGGTTGGGTTCCTGGACTTAATACTGCTAAAGAATTATATGCCCATAATTATGCTTTCTTAAAAGATTTGAATGTTAGCAATCCTGATGTTTCTTTAACAAGACTGGTGGATTCTTTAAAGCAAAAATCCCCTTCACAGGAAGACCTGGTCCGCAATATTTACTATTGGGTGCAGGACAACATGAAGTACATCGCTTTTGAGGACGGCCTTGGGGGGTTTGTTCCGAGACAGGCCAACGATATTTTCAGAAAAAGATATGGCGATTGTAAAGATATGGCAAGTGTATTAACTTTTATGTACAAACAAGCAGGCATCCCAGCCTATGTTTGCTGGATAGGAACCAGAGACTTGCCCTATTCTTATGCTGAACTTCCTGCACCAAATGCAGATAATCATATGATTGCAGCAGTTTACGTAAAAAACAGCTGGAAATTTCTCGACGCCACTGCCAGGTATTTGCCCTATGGCTACCCAAGCGGATTTATCCAGGGTAAGGAAGCCCTTATTTCAATTTCACCAGATTCATTTCAGGTAGTAAAAGTGCCTGTTATGCCTTATAGGGAAAATATAAGATTTGATTCAACCTACATAACTCTCAACAATGAGGGAATGAAAGGTAATATTTCTATGAAAATGGAGGGCTACAACAAATATTACCTGATAGAAAGATTATTGCTGGTAAAAAGCCACGAAAAAAATGAAATGTTTGAAAACATGCTTTCCCGTGGAAGTAACAAGTGTAAAATAACCGGGATAAAATATAAGAACACAGATGAAAGAGAAAAGCCATTGCTGATATCTGCGGAAATGGAGTTGAAAGATTATGCCAAGTTGATAGACGATAACTGGTATTTAAACCTGAACCTTGACCGGGATTATCTTTCATATAAAATAGATACAACCGACAGGAATATCTCAAGAGAATTTGAGCATACTTTTTATGATAAACATGTGTACGCCTTAGAAATACCCAAAGGATATAAAATCGGCAAGCTCCCAAATTCACTGTCATATAAAGGAGAAGACTTCGGCTATCAGATCAATTACAAAATGGAAGGGAATAAGCTGGTTTACAGGTTTGAGCTTTATGTAAACACACTTTTACTAGATAAAAAAGAATTTAAGGAGTGGAATAGCCATTTAGATAAGATTGTCCAGACTTATAAGGAAACAATTGTGCTGGAGAAAAAGACTTTGTAGTCAAAATTAAGGATTTTGTATATTGCATAAAGAACGCTTATGGAAATTTTCACACTGAATACATCGGCAATATCCTTTACTGACGAGGAATTTTTTATGTTCTGTCAGGATAACGATACTCTTCGTTTCGAAAGATCAGCTGACCAACAAATAATAGTTATGGCACCAACAGGTTTAGACACCTCGTTTAAAAACTCTGATTTGAATTATGAATTGGTTAGTTGGAACCGACGAACAAAACTTGGTTATGTTTTCGATTCTAATGCCGGCTTTACTTTACCAAATAACGCCGTAAGGTCACCTGATGCTGCATGGGTTAAAAAGGAAAGATATGAAGCGCTGGATTTATTTGAAAGACAACGATTCTCTCATATTTGCCCTGATTTTGTCATAGAACTTCAATCGTTAAGTGATACAATCAAACATCTTCAGGAAAAAATGGTGGAATATATTGACAATGGCTGCCAGTTAGGTTGGTTGATCTCTCCTGATTTAAAGAAAGTTTTTATTTACAAACCGGGTTCTAAAATCATAGAATCACCATTTGATTCTCCACTTTCAGGAGAAAATGTTTTACCTGGCTTTTTATTAGACCTTTCCAAAATTTTTTAGGAATCCAATAAAGAACTTTATTTCGTATATCAATAAAAATTAAGAAGATGAAATTCAGCCTGTTCTCCTTATTTGTGACATTGATACTCGGTTCTGCTTGTGCCCAATCGGATAAAAGCAAATACCCAGATCCCCCTCAGGTTAAAAATAAAAATGAATTTCAAATGAAGCTTTCAGAAGCTGAATGGAAAAAGAAATTGTCAGAAGAACAATATTATGTGCTGAGAGAAAAAGGAACAGAACGACCAAATACTGGGAAGTATGATCATTTGTTCAAAAAAGGTACCTATTATTCTGCTGCCACCTTACAACCTCTTTTCAGATCTGAAACTAAGTTTGATTCCGGAACAGGCTGGCCCAGCTTCTACGCACCAATTTCGCCAGATGCAGTTCGTTTGGTTGTGGATAATGAAGGCGGAATGCAAAGGATTGAAGTTGTAGACAGTAAAAGTGGATCTCACTTAGGCCATGTTTTCGATGATGGACCTAACCCAACAGGTAAGAGATATTGTATGAATTCAGCTGCCCTGATATTTGTTCCGGAAGGCGGAAAACCACCGGTTTCTTCAAAATAAGATTTAAATAAAAAGGAATAGGTATTAAAGCAAAGGCATCCTTTCAATGGATGCCTTGCTATTTCATGTATGGCTTATCAATTATAGTATCCAGTGTAAAATACTATTAACAAAAGACAGCACTATACTGAATATCAGCGCCCAAAGAAATCCATTTACTTTGAAACTTGGAACCAATGCGCTCACCAATAGTATCATCAGCGCATTGATAACAAACAGAAACAATCCAAGAGTTAGTATTGTAATGGGCAAAGTCAGGATTACCATAATGGGTTTGATGATAGTGTTGACCAAACCAATCAACAGAGCAACGATTATTGCACTACCATAACTTTTAATGGTAACGCCCGGCAATAAATAAGCTGTGACAACTACTGCAAGTGCAGTGATTAGCAAAGAAATGATGTATGACATAATAATATTAAAGTATAACTCTTTTAAATTTTATTAATTGAACAAGTTCATAATATCTTCCTGGGTCAACGATTTTACGAAGCTGTCTTCAGTATTGATAATATCGCTTGCTAGTTTCTTTTTTGAATTTTGCAGTAAAACTATTTTTTCTTCTAAAGTGTCTTTGGTAATAAACTTGTAAATGAATACCTTTTTGTCTTGCCCAATTCGGTGTGCACGGTCTATAGCCTGCTGTTCTGCTGCCGGGTTCCACCAGGGGTCCAGGATAAACACATAATCGGCCGCTGTAAGGTTTAGTCCGACGCCACCAGCTTTTAATGAAATCAGGAAAAGTTTTATTTCTTGATTGTTTTGGAAGGTTTCTACTTCTTTTTGTCTGTCACGCGTACTTCCATCCAGATAAGCATATTTGGTACCTTTTTCATCCAAATGGCCTCTTAAAATATCAAGGTGCTTTACGAATTGACTGAATATTAATATTTTATGGTCTTCAGCCATAGCATTTTCAAGCATTGAAAGCACTTCTTCCATTTTACCTGAATCTCCTTTATATCCTTCCACCGTCATAGCTGGGTGGTTGGCAAGCTGCCGCAATTTCGTTAAGCCTTGAAGTATGTAAATTTGGGAGCCTCCAATACCTTTTTTCTGTATAGTTTCTGTAATCTGGTTCCTGATAAATGACTTAGTTTCTTCATACAACTTATTTTGCTCCTCGCTCATGGTGCAATATTGAATGAACTCGGTTTTTTCCGGGAGTTCTTTTGCAACCTGAGATTTATTTCTTCTCAGTATAAAAGGTTTTATCAGATTGTTAAGTCGCTGAGCTTTTTTAGTATCGTTTTTCTTTTCAATCGGGATCAAAAACTCATTTCTGAAGTAGGACAAAGTTCCCAACAGACCTGGGTTTACAAAGTTCATTTGTGTCCACAGATCGCTGGTGCTGTTCTCTATTGGCGTACCAGTGAGGATAAGCTTATGACGGCTTTTTAACTTCACAATTTCTTTAGCGATCACCGAACCTGGGTTTTTGATAGCCTGAGATTCGTCAAGAATAATGTAGTTAAAGTAGAAATTGGCCATCATATCCGCATCATTCCGGATTGTGCCATAAGTAGTTAACACTAAATCGTAATTGGCAAACTGATCTATATTCTTATCCCTAAATGCTCCGGTATAATTGAAAACTTTTAGATCAGGTGCAAACTTTTTGGCTTCAAGTTCCCAATTATAAATTAAGGATGTTGGCATTACCAGAAGTGATGAATTAGAACCGCCTTTTTCCTTCTCAGATTGTAAAAGTGCAAGGGTTTGTACTGTCTTACCCAATCCCATGTCATCTGCCAAACAACCACCCAAACCGTATCCTGCCAAGAATCTCATCCAGTTATAACCAGATTTTTGGTAGATCCTTAGCTCACCTTTGAAATTAACAGGCAAAGGATAGTCATCAATTTTTTCAAAAGATTTTAGTTTTTCTAGTTTATTATTGAGACTTACTTTAGCCAGATTTTCATTTCCAAGTTCTTCAACCAGTGCAATATGATGCTTTTTAAGGGTCAATCCATCTCCATTTGCTTCATCTGCAAGTTGAAACAGATCGGAATATTTTGAAAACCATTCTTCCGGAATAACCGCAATTTGGCCGTCTGGAAGTTCAAACTCACGTTTTCCTTCTATTATAAACCTTCGTATTCTTTTAAATGGAATTTCATAAGGTCCAAAGCGAATTACTGCATTTACATCAAACCAGTCTATATTTTCCTGAATGGAAATGGTCAATTCTGACTTACCTAAAAAATACCTTTTTAAGTCTTTTGAATTCTGTTGGATTTTATATCCCAGTGTTTCGAGTTCAGAAGTATGATAACTCAACCAGTCGAATGCCCGGTATTTGGGCATAACTGCCTTTCCATTTTTTAATTCCATTCCCCGGTCACGGAGTTCAATCAACTTTTTTTTCTCCCAGTCGGCAAAGCGTTTTACTTTATGAAAAATGTAGTTATCCAGCTTTTTTTCAACTTTTACGCTAGTTTCACTGCCATTATCTGCTGAAAAGATGAATTTTCCATAGTGAAAAGATAAATCAAATACAATTTTGCCCTCAGTTGCATCTTCCGGATGAATTGCGCTTTCTTCAGTAAAAATCGATAATGGAGATGTGACAGAAAGAAGCTCCGTAAAGGAAATATATGGATATGCATTCTCACGTTCAGTTACGATATCAAAACCTTTGGCAAAAACATCAAATGAGGCTACCAGAGGCGCAACGAATTTTTTGTAATAGGTATCCTCAACCTTTTTAGGAACTTCAATAAACTTTTTGTTAAGGAATGGCTTCAATTTAGAGCCTTCAACATCCTTTTCGAAAGTATAAAGTTTTCCTTCCAGAAGTAGCCAGGCAGGTTTATGGCAAACTATAATGGCGTTTTTATACTGAAATTCAATTTTCTCTTCTTTATATTTTATCGTAGGATAATAGTGAGTATTGGTTTCATTCCTGAAAAAATGAAAAAGTATGGTAGCTTTTTCAGGTAACATTTCAATTTTTCTCCAGGTTGGCTCACCATCATTGCCCATTTCAAAAAGCATTTTTTCTGGAAGTAGCTCCAGAATTTTGGCTTTTCTAAATTCCAAATATTCAAAGATTGCCTCCTGAACCACTGGATCGCCTTTTTCTTTGTTATATATTTTGGGAAAGAATTCAGCAGCAGTTGTTTTTTTAACTGAAAACTTTTTCAGTATTGCATCTTGCTGTATGCTATCGACCAATTTAATTATCTCAATATCTTTTTCATCGAGGCCTGAAGCAAAATCATTACTGTTTACAGATGAAATGTTTTGATGCTGAAGTGTTAAGCGTCCTTTTTCGTCTAATTGAATAATGAAAGACTCAAATATGTATCCCAAATATTCGTGCTGAAGCAGCGAATAAACGATTTGAAAAGGTTTATTGGGGGAAACATTCATAATAAAAAACGAGCAGTTTCAAAGTTAACTAATTTTGTAGTTTTGTGAAAAATATAAAGTTTAAATTGGATTAAAACTGGTTGTTTTCGTTAAACCAACCATAGCATTTTTCCAACGGTACAGTTTTACTGAAAAGATTCCAATTCCTTCGGCCATGTCAGATTACAGATCAGAGATAAAAAACATTTTTAGTAAATTTAATACTCAGGAAGAGTTTGAATATACTTCTTGTACCGGAACAAATTGGGCAAAAGGTATTCCAGCTTCCAGGAGAGAAATTATATCTCCGGTAGATAATGTGCCGATTGGTAAAATATACTTAGCAGACATAAAATCATATCACCAGGTTGTATCAAAGGCAGAAAGTGCGTTTAAACAATGGCAACTGATACCCGCACCTAAAAGAGGGGAAGTTATTAGGCAAATAGGAAATGCCTTTCGTGAAAATAAAGAGGATCTTGCCAAGATCATCAGTCTGGAGGCGGGCAAAATTTTACAGGAGTCGCTAGGAGAAGTTCAGGAAGTAATAGATATCTGTGATTTTGCTGCTGGCTTGTCCAGACAGCTATATGGCTTAACCATTCAGTCAGAAAGAAGCTCTCACCGGATGATGGAACAATGGCATCCATTGGGAATAGTTGGAATAATTTCTGCTTTCAACTTTCCTGTGGCAGTCTGGTCATGGAATGCCATAATCGGAGCCGTTTGTGGAAATGTTTCTATTTGGAAACCTTCAGAAAAAACGCCATATACTGCAATTTTCGCCCATAAAATCATTGAGAAAACATTAAAACTTAATAATGTACCTGAAGGTGTTTTTAACCTGGTTATAGGTGATTACACTATTGGTAGTGAAATGTCCAATGACCCAAAAATAGCTTTGGTCTCTGCAACCGGTTCGACCGCAATGGGGAAAAAAGTTGCACAGAATGTCGCAGCCCGCCTTGGCAAATCGCTTTTGGAACTAAGTGGGAATAACGCCATAATTCTAACCGAGCACGCAAACCTTGATATGGCAATGCGTTCTGTGGTTTTTGGAGCAGTAGGTACCTGTGGACAAAGATGTACTTCTACCAGAAGGCTTATTGTACACGAAGATATTTATGATGAGGTAAAAACCAGGTTAGTAGAAGTTTATAAAAGAATTAAACCTAATAACCCATTTCTTGAAGGCACTATTTTAGGGCCCTTAATTGACAAAGAAGCAGTTAGCATGTTCAACACCAATATTTTACAGTCAATACAGGAAGGTGGGAGATTATTGGTTGGTGGTGGCTTGTCTAAAGAACTTCCCGGCAATTATGTATATGCTGCAATAATTGAAGCACACAACAGTCATGAATCTGTACAAAATGAAACATTTGCCCCAATTCTATATCTGCTAAGATATGATGGAGGTATTGAAAATGCTATAGAAATTCAAAACGGAGTAAAGCAGGGATTGTCTTCCTCAATTTTTACTGAAAACTTTAAACAGGCAGAATTATTTATTGCTTCTACCGGCTCAGATTGTGGTATTGCAAATGTTAATCTTGGAACTTCCGGAGCCGAAATTGGTGGCGCCTTTGGAGGAGAGAAAGAAACCGGTGGTGGAAGAGAGTCTGGTTCAGATGCCTGGAAAAATTATATGAGAAGGCAAACATGCACAATAAATTATGGGAACGAAATGCCTCTTGCGCAAGGAATTACTTTTGAAATGTAGAGTAGAGTAAACCTAATGTTTTATTATTCGTAAAAGGTAATCAAAATATTACATTTTTAGATTTCAAAAAAATTCATTAAAGTGGATATTTTGATTTTGTAAATGCTTTTTTTAAACATAATATAGTTTTTCAAAGTTTTCGATATAAATTACCGTACAAATAGTAAGAAAACTTACACCAGAGATCCTAACAAAATAGAAAGATGAGCGCAAACAAAAAGCTACATTCAATCATGCTAATTGATGACAATGAGATAGACAACCTGATAAATCAAAAAATGATTGAATCAGCTGCAATTTGCCAGCATATGCTTGTACATACAGGGGCAAGGAGCGCAATTGAATTTTTAAGAAATATAGAAAAATTGAGAAGTACAGTTGCTGATGCCAGCAAACTTATTCCAGAAGTTATATTATTGGATATTGATATGCCTTTAATGGATGGCTTTCAATTCTTGGAAGAGTTTGAAAGACTTTCTGATGCAGTAAAAGATCAGACAAAGGTTATCATGCTTACTTCTTCAATGAACCCAAATGACTTAAGCAGGGCCAAGAAAAGTAAATATGTTACAAAGTATTTCAATAAGCCACTTTCGATCGAAAACTTACTGACTTTAAATCCATAATCAGGATGCTTGGGAGTTTCTGATCTGTTTCAGAATATCCGATCCACCTGAATTAAATACTTTTATTGCCAAATTAGCTCCCAAAACCTGTCCGTTTTGGGAGTTTCCTTTTTCGTGGAATTTTATAATTTGCTTTCCATCTGTTGAAATTAAGCCACCTACAATCGAAATCTCTTTTTCGACCAATGTAGCGTGACAAAATGCAGGGATACTACAACCTCCATTTAATTCTCCCAAAAAGGACCTTTCAGCAACCAAACATATTTCTGTCAAAGTATCATTTAATACATTCCTTATTGCATTTTTTACATCAATAGCCAAACTTTTACTGGCCTCAATTGCGATGCTTCCTTGTCCGACAGGTGGAATAAATTGATCAACTGGTAAGGAGGCCACAATCATATTTTCATAACCCATTCTATGCACACCGGCATAAGCCAGCGCAAGTGCATCTGCAGCCCCATTTTTCAATTTTTCAATCCGAGTTTGCAGGTTGCCCCGCATGTCGACTACATCCAGATTCGGGTAAAATTTTTTGAAAAAGGCAACGCGTCTCACTGAAGAAGTACCGATAATTCCATTTTCAGTCAAAGAGAAATTTTTATTAAAACTCACAACCACATCTTCCGGATTTTCCCGGGTCGTAAAGGCTATTAATTCAAGGTCATCTGGCAGATGGCTTTGCAAATCTTTTGCACTGTGTTGTGCAATGTCAATGTCTCCGTTTCTCAGGGCCACCTCTAATTCTTCGGTAAAAACACCCTTACTACCTATTTTTGCTAAGGAGCGATCGAGAATTTTATCGCCTTTAGTGTTTATTATTATTATTTCAGATTGTATACCGTTTTGTTTCAATAGATCTGCAATGTGGTTTGCCTGCCAGAGTGCAAGTTTACTTCCTCGGGTACCTATTTTAATTTTGGATTGGATCATAAAATGCCGGCAGCTTTGTCAAAGTTTAAAACTTTGACAAAGTTAAATTTAAGATATTAATCAAATTCAATCAGATAATCTTGGATATCAAGATCGGTCTGTTGAGATAAATGAAATTGTTGATAATAGGTCGCTCCACCAAACCAATTTAGAACTTCTTCTCTTTGCAGTTTAGTTGGTTTTTTAAGCAGATGACTTTGATAAGAAGAGTGAGGATATTCTCTAAAATCTTTTATAAATCCATGTTTCTGAGGATTATAATGGATATACCATAATAGTTTAGAAAGATGCGCATTGCTTTTAACTTCAATTCTCTTAAATGGAGTTTCTATTAATGAGCCGGTACGGGTAACTGATTTATTTACCGATTGAGTATAACTGCTAAATAACCTTGCAAACTGTTTACTAACTACAAAGTCGGCAGTATGTAATCCTTCACTTTTACTTTGATTAGATAATGGAAAGTTTTCTGAATAAAATTGGTTCAGAATATTCTGCTCTTGTATTCTTATCAATAAATGAAAATGGTTTTTTAATAAGTAATAAGAATATGTTTCAACGACAGGAGAAATGTAAATCAGATATTTTGATAGGAAGAATTGATAGTTTTTTTCTTCCTTAAATATCGTTTCACCATTTATACCTCTATTATAAATATGGTAGAATCGCCCTGGTTCTAATTGAGCATTAATATTCATTGCATAAACTTAACATTTAACTTTGTCAAAGTTTTAAACTTTGACAAAGTTTGTTATTACTCGAATATCAAATGCTTAACGGATTCACCGGAATTAGCTAGTTCTTTCAAAGAGTCAATCCCAATTTCCAAATGCTTTTTAGCAAAGTTTTGCGTTACCAGTTTATCACTTTCGGCTGTTTTTACACCATCAGGCTCCATTGGATTGTCTGAAACCAATAGTAAGGCACCATGTGGAATGCTATTGATGAAACCGACCACAAAAATTGTAGCGGTTTCCATGTCAATTCCCATAGTGCGGATGTCTAACAAATATTGTTTAAACTTTTGATCGTGTTCCCACACTCTTCTGTTTGTTGTGTAAACTGTACCTGTCCAATAATCAAGTTCATGTTTTTTAATCATGGATGAAACAGCTCTTTGTAATCGGAATGAAGGCAACGCCGGGATTTCTGGAGGAAGATAATCGTTGCTGGTACCTTCACCTCGGATGGCAGCAATTGGCAATATCAAATCTCCTACTTTGGTTTTTTTGAGACCTCCACATTTCCCCAAAAAAAGTGCTGCTTCAGGTTGAACTGCCGATAGTAAGTCCATTGCAGTAGCAGCCATGGCACTTCCCATTCCAAAATTCATGATGGTAATGTTATTGGCTGTAGCAGTTTGCATTGGTTTATCCAAACCAATTATTGGGACATCAAATTTTTCTGCAAACATCTGAACATAATTGATGAAGTTTGTAAGCAGTATATATTCTCCAAATGCTTCCAGAGGAGTACCTGTGTAACGCGGAAGCCAGTTTTTTACTATTTCTTCTTTCGTTTTCATGCTGTTAAAGTTTAAAAAGTTTATTTTGTGCTATACGGCG
>JACMRH010000194.1 GCA_014376535.1 Cytophagales bacterium
TTCTTAAACATACCATTACCGCGGTTAGGAAGCATCAACAAAAGAAAGAACTGAGCGCCAAGGAAATGATCACTTTTATTAAAAAGATGGCAAAAATGGTGGAGATGGAGGATGATTTTTTGAGCCGTTCCCTAAATCAGGGATTTTCGGGTGGAGAAAAAAAACGCAACGAGATATTACAAATGGCTGTATTGGAGCCCAGGCTTGCCGTATTGGATGAAACTGATTCCGGGCTTGATATTGACGCATTGAAAATAGTTGCCAATGGCGTTAACCAATTAAAAACAAAGGACAACGCTTTTATAGTGATTACCCACTATCAACGATTACTCGATTATATTATCCCAGATTTTGTACATGTGCTATATAATGGGCAAATCGTGAAATCGGGCGATAAAAATTTAGCATTGAAGCTGGAAGAAAAAGGTTATGATTGGATTAAAGAAGAAGTAGAAGCGCTAACAATAAATTGATTTTAAAATGTGCTACTGTCTAAAAATAAAAGAACAAGCAACATCTTAAAAAGGTAAAATATAACTATGATAACTCCACATACACCAGATAAAGAAGATAGAAGGACAAAGTTTATTGAACTATTCCGTATATACGAAAATACGTTAAATGGACAGAAGGATTATGTAGGGCATGCTATACAAAAATCGGCTATTCAACGATTGAGCAATGACGTAGATTTTCCGACCAGAAAAAATGAGGATTGGAAATACACCAGTGTTGCTGAAGTACTTGAGCAGCAATACCGGCAGCCTAAACTTGTTGATATGACAATGGAAGATATCAGGCCTTTTCTTTTTAAAGGGCTGGATGTATTCTTGCTGGTTTTTGTGAATGGTAAATATAATAAAACACTTTCGGCAAAAGACGAATTACCGAAAAGTATTATAGTACAGGATATTTCCTCGGGTTTGAAAGAAGATGGCCTGACAAAAGCAATATCTTTTGAATATTTGTCTAAATGGGCCAAAAAAGAAAAAAATCCTTTCATTGTATTGAATACTGCTTTTGCTCAAAACGGAACTTTTATTTATGTACCCGACGGGCTTGTTTTGGATCGGCCGATTCATATACTCAATATAAATTTTACAAAAGATGAACCAATAATTATTAGCCCGCAGAAAATAATTGCAGTTGGAGAAAATAGTAAGCTTACAGTTATTGAAACCTATCACCATTTAAATAATCCACAACAAACTTATTTCACAAACACAGTGAGCCAGATGGTTCTAAAAAGAAATGCGGTAGTTGATCATTATAGGATACAGGATGAAGGAGAGCATGCATTTTTTATTAATAACACAGAAGTTGAGCAAATGCGTGAAAGTATATACAGCTCTTATGTCGTCGATTTGGGCGGACAATTAGTAAGGAACAACCTTAGTTCCATTTTAATGGGTAGCGGGACAACTACCAATTTTTATGGTATTTATGTTGGCAGGGATAAGCAACATATAGATAATCAAACCTTTATAGATCACGCATATCCAAATTGTAACAGTAACGAGTTGTATAAAGGAATCCTTACGGATAGTGCTAAAGGGGTATTTAATGGTAAAATTATGGTACGGCCGGATGCTCAGAAGACAAATGCTTTTCAGAAAAACCATACCCTCGTGTTGTCAAAAGCCGCTTCGATGAATAGCAAGCCCCAGCTGGAAATTTTTGCGGACGATGTTAAATGCAGTCACGGTGCAACTATTGGACAATTAAATGAAGAAGCGTTGTATTATATGCGTTCCAGGGGGCTTTCTAAAAAAGAAGCTATATCAGTTTTAAAACAAGCTTTTTTAACAGAGTTAACTGAGTTGATTCAAATTGAACCTGTAAGGGAAAAAATAGAACAGATGCTTCTTAATAAATTCAAGCTATTAGCGGACACAATTAATAAACCATTAAACTGATAAACAATATGTCTGAAATAACCAAAGATGATATTATAAAAATACTGACTCCCATTATTGAGCCCGACCTCAAAAGAAGTATTATTGAGTTAGGATTAGTGAGCGGTATTCATATCGAAGGAGATATAGTCACTTTCAGCGTTATGATAAGTAGTCCCACCATGCATAGTAAAAAGCAAGTGAACGATGACTGTACTAATGCTGTCAGACAATCATTAGGTGAGCATATTCAGCTAAATATAGATATAAAAGCCCTCCCCGGTGTTAAACATAGAAATCCAGAACTGCGCTCATTATTACCAGGTGTTAAACATATTATTGCAATCGCCTCTGGCAAAGGTGGTGTGGGGAAATCTACAGTTGCCGCGAATCTTGCAGTGGCATTAAGCCTTTCAGGTGCAAGGGTAGGGTTATTGGATGCTGATATCTATGGCCCTTCAATGCCGCTTATGTTTAATTTAGTGAATAGAAAGCCAATTTTTGATAATACATCTGGCCGCAATATGATGGAACCGATCCAATCCCATGGAGTGGGAATTTTATCTATTGGTTTTTTTGCTGAAGCATCACAGGCAGTTCCCTGGCGAGGACCTATGGTCTCTAAAGCCCTTATGCAATTATTTCAGGATGCAGATTGGGGTAGTTTAGATTATTTACTTGTGGATCTTCCACCAGGCACCGGCGATATTCACCTGACCCTGGTAGATAAAATTCCTCTTACAGGGGCTATTGTAGTCAGTACGCCACAAGAAGTAGCTTTGGCTGATGCCAGGAAGGGCATTAGCATGTTCCAGATGCCTACGGTTAATGTAGCGGTGCTTGGCTTAGTTGAAAATATGGCATATTATGTACCAGAGGGTAATCCTGATAAAAAAGATTACATATTCGGACAAGATGGCGCAAAAAAATTAGCAGATCAAATGAAAGTTCCCTTATTAGGTCAAATACCTTTAATAACACGAATACGAGAAGCGGGCGATGTTGGAATACCGGCAGCATTGAATGAAAATTCCATAGAAGGTAAAATGTTTAAAGACTTAGCCCGAAATGTAATTGAGTGCATAAAAAATTTGAGTGCGGCTCCATCGAAAGAAAAAATCGGAGTTTAAAGGTCATAAAAGGACCATAAGACATAGAAAATAAAAATAATTAAGGTTATAAAAACACAAAATGGAAGTAGCAGATAAAATAGCATTAGAAACAATGGTTATAGATGTTCTAAAAACTTGTTTTGACCCGGAAATACCTACTAATATTTATGATTTAGGATTGATATATGAAATAAAGATTGATAAGGAAGCCAATGTGCACACCATAATGACACTAACGTCACCTTCCTGTCCGGTAGCAGGGATTCTTCCGCCAGAAGTGGAAGATAAGATCAGGAATATTATTGGAGTGAGCAGTTCTAAGGTAGAAGTAACCTGGGAACCGCCCTGGTCAAAAGATATGATGAACGAGACTGCTCAATTTGAGCTTGGAATGCTATAAATTTAATAACTAAAACCGAAAAAATGGAACTATTTAATGTAACAAAAATGACCCAGCAACCTACTTATGATGCTGTTAGTGTTCAACCTATGAGAGATGAACTGACCGCTGTAGGCTGCAAGGAATTATTAACACCGGAAGACGTGGATAAGGCCTTAGGAAGACAGGACGATAAAACGGTATTTGTTGTATTAAACTCCGTGTGTGGTTGTTCTGCGGGTAGCGCACGGCCTGCTGTAATGGTAGCATTGCAAAATGGCATTATTCCGGATGAGCTATACACGCTATTTGGCGGAATGGAAAAAGATGCGGTCGATCTTTACAGAAGCAAATATCTTCCAAATTACATTCCTTCTTCGCCCGGAATTGCCCTTTTTCGAAATGGCGAGCCTGTGGCCATTTTTCAACGTTCTGACATTGAGAAACATACAGCAGATAGCATTTCAAAGGAATTGGTATCTATTTTTAATCAAGAGTGCAATAATACAGGGCCATCAATTTCTGCGAAAGATTTTGAAAATGTTACAAAAGGTAAATATGGTTGTTATACTGACCGCTCGAAGGTTAAAGAATAAATTGACATTGTTTATTTAGTTTGTATAAACCATCAACAGCTGTCAAATTAGCTAAGTTTTTCTCTGGAGAATTTGCTTGAAATAGTAAATTAGATGCAAAAATAAATATAATTATGAAAATAACAGCCCAAGTTGAGTACGGTTTAAGAATAATGTTGAGGATAACAGCGTGCAGGGATGAGAAAGGATTGAGTATCCGGCAACTCAGTGAAGCAGAAGGATTATCTACAAACTATGTTGCTAAATTAACGAGAGTCCTTCGTATGAAGGGATTGATTAACAGCACAAGAGGGCATGTGGGAGGGTATATATTATCAAAGCCACCTGCTGCTATAACAGTTAACGATACGTTGAAAGCATTGGGCGGAAGCTTTTTCGATAAAAAATTCTGTGAAAGCCATACAGGAATGCTGACGTTATGCACCAATTCAGTTGATTGCTCCATCCGGTCGCTCTGGTCAATGATGCAGGCTTCGCTTGATAAGTTGTTGGATAAGGTAACTCTTGAAGACATGGTGAAAAATGAAAATGATGTTACTGTTGTTTTGCGGAATATTATTGTTGGGAATTTAGTTTAGATTTTTTTACTATGGCTATAATAATAACAGAAGAGTGTATTAACTGCGGAGCATGCGAGCCCGAATGTCCGAATAATGCAATTTATGATCCGGGAGCAGCCTGGAGATTTTCGGACGGTACTGAATTAATTGGCATCATTGATTTAGGTGATGGGGATACCCTTAATA
Source organism: Cytophagales bacterium (assembly GCA_014376535.1). Classification (GTDB taxonomy): domain Bacteria; phylum Bacteroidota; class Bacteroidia; order Cytophagales; family UBA9547; genus UBA9547. The sequence goes on from JACMRH010000194.1 coordinate 4,729, forward strand.
CCGAAGAAACACAGGCTGCATTATCAGATGAGATATATTATATAGTACCCGATAAGTGTACCGAGTGTGTTGGTTTCCATGATGAACCCCAATGTGCCGCAGTTTGTCCTGTAGATTGCTGTGTGGATGATCCAGACCATAGAGAAACAAAAGAAGAATTACTAAACAAGAAAGAGTTTATGCATATCGTATGAGTACTATACTTGAAAAAATACAAATAGAAA
>JACMRH010000195.1 GCA_014376535.1 Cytophagales bacterium
AGGGCAAATTTAATAGGAACTTTAGGATCAGAATTTAATATTCCCATTTCAGAAATGGGAATTGTTACGGGAACTGCATTTTGGGGATTTACTATTTCAATGATTTTCGGTGGATTTCTGTGTGACTATTGGGGAATGAAAAAGTTAATCTTCATTGCATTTTTGGGCCATATTTTAGGTATTATTTTAACTCTTATAGCAACAGATTTCTGGACTTTATTTATCTCAACATTGCTCATCGGAATTGCTAATGGAATGGTTGAAGCCGCTTGTAACCCACTAGTAACCACATTGTACCCAAACAACAAAACTGAAAAATTAAACCAGTTTCATGTTTGGTTCCCTGGAGGAATTGTTTTAGGTGGCGTTGCAGCATATTTTATTGATAAAGGTGGGTTAAACTGGCAGTATCAAATGTCTTTAATATTTATCCCTGTTATTGCATATGGAATCTTATTTCTGAAAGAAAAACTTCCTGTTACTGAAAGAGTTAGTTCCGGTACTACTTCTGGTGAAATGGTCAAATCATGCTTAAAACCTTTGTTTATCTTCATGGTATTCTGCATGCTTCTGACCTCAGCGACTGAACTTGGTACAAACCAATGGATAGTAGAACTTTTAGGTAATGTTGGTGTACCTTCAATTCTCTTGCTGGTTTTTATAAATGGCTTAATGGCTTTAGGCAGATCATATGCTGGTAAAATTGAATCCAAAATATCTTCATCAGGAATGTTATTGTTTTCAGCAATATTTTCAACTCTGGGTTTAGTGTTGCTAGGAAATTCAAATGGATATTGGAGTTTTTTATCTGCTGCAATTTTTGCCTTAGGCATCTGCTACTTTTGGCCTACTATGCTTGGTTTTGTATCTGAGCATTTACCAGATTCGGGCGCTTTAGGACTTTCAATTATTAGCGGCACAGGCATGCTATCAGTCTCATTAATACTTCCTTTTATTGGAAATTTTTATGAAAATTCTATTCAAAATCACACAATTATAGAGCAAGTACCTGGAATTGAGACTAATAAAGCAGTTCAAATCGCCCACCTGGCTGCTGGTTCAGAAACCTTGATGATGGTCGCAGTTTTACCGGCAATTTTAGTTATAGCATTTGGAATGTTATACATAAAAAGAAAATCATTATACTTAAAGAAAATCCAATGAACAGCAGAAGAATATTTTTAAAAAATCTTGGAATCATTTCTGGAGGTTTTGCTCTGGCAAACACACTTCCTTTTAGCAGCTTTGGTGAAATAAATAAATTTGATTTTCAAATTTCTCTTGCAGAGTGGTCTCTTCATAAAGCGTTATTCAGTAAGAAAATTACCAACCTCGATTTTCCCGCAATTGCTAAAAAGAAGTATGATATAAACATCGTTGAATATGTGAGTCAGTTTTTTCCTGACAAGGCCAAAGACCAATCATATTTAAAAGAGTTAAAAAGGAGATGTGACGACAATGGAGTTAAAAGTCACCTTATTATGGTTGATCAGGAAGGATCATTGGCTGCAACCGATAAAAATGAACGAAACAAAGCAATTGAAAATCATTACAAATGGGTTGAGGCAGCTAAATATCTTGATTGCAACTCTGTAAGAGTAAACTTACATGGGGAAGGAAATGAAATTGAATGGAAAGAGGCTTCCATTGATAGTTTGACCAAACTTGTAAGTTTTGCTTCCAAAATGAACATCAATATTATTGTAGAAAACCACGGACAATGGTCTTCAAAAGGTTACCTGGTGGCAGAAGTTATGAAAGGGGTTAATCATAAAAACTGTGGTACCCTTCCGGATTTTGGAAACTTCTGTGTTCGCCGTGAAAAAGGAGATCTTTGGGAATCTCCTTGCATAGAGTGGTATGACAGATATAAAGGAATAGAGGAAATGTTACCTTATGCAAAGGGAATAAGTGCAAAAAGCTTTGACTTTGATGCTGCTGGAAATGAAACTAAAACAGATTTTGAAAAAATGTTTAAAATAATCCAATCTTCTGGTTTTCATGGAATAATTGGAGTTGAATATGAAGGTGAAAACATGTCAGAAGAGGAAGGAATAAAAGCGACAAAAAAGCTTTTGGAAAAGATTAAATTAAATAATTAACATAATCTTAAAATTAGGATAATTTTTCCTTAAAAATTCATATCTAATTGAGGGTCAATCTTAATACTTGATCATTTCTTAGAATATTTTTAAATTAATCTATTATTTTTCTTGCATACGACAGGTAATACTAGGCTAACTACTTATATTTGATATTGATGTAAAATTACTGACGTGAAAAGAAAAATTTACCTAATAAAAACTTTTATCACTTTTACTTTTGCTGGTCTGGTTGTTGCACAGGAAATTCCCAAGGAAAACAGGGCTATTGTTAAAAAACTTGAAACCCAGGCCGATAAAAGCTTTATTTTTAAAGACTATTCCACCGCTATTACATTGTTTCAGAAAATTGATAGTTTGGCTCCCGGAAATCCAAACGTCCTCTGTAATATAGGAATATGCTATCTAAATTCCAGGCACAAGGCAAAATCGCTACCTTATTTTGAAAGTGCAAAATCAAAAGGTTATTCTGCCAATGAAATATATTATTATCTAGGTGATGCTTATCACTATAATCATGAATTTGTAAAAGCAAAAGCAAATTTCACATTATATTCTAATCTAATTGCTCTGGATACAGCCTCTGCCTTATTCTCTTTAACTACAACTAAAAGAAAACTTGAAATTTGCCATAATGCAGAGGAACACATAGAAAACTCTTTAAGTGTTAACATTGAAAATCTTGGATCCGCTATAAACACTCAATATGATGAGTATGTTCCAATTGTCTCTGCAGACCAAACAACGATGTATTTTACAAGCCGAAGACCCAGCGAATTCAACGACGATCTACATATAGACGGTAAACCATTTGAAGACGTACACTGTTCCTTAAAGGATGCAAATGGAAATTGGACTGCGTCTAAATTACTTGGTAGCCCAGTAAATGCTGCTGAACATGATGCATGCATCGGAATTACAGCAGATGCTAAAACCTTATTTCTATATAAAACAAAAAAAGATCCTTCTCAAGGTAATATTTATGCCAGTTATAATCAGAACAATAGTTGGACCGAACCCGAAAAACTGGGTGGAAGTATAAATTCTACCAGAGGTTGGGAATCTAGCATTTCTGTATCAGCAGACAATAAAAGATTATACTTCTCTAGTGACAGACCTGGAGGTTACGGAGGCTTTGATATATGGTATTGTGATTTATTGCCTTCTAAAGAATGGGATGAACCTAAAAACATTGGTTCGGAAATTAACACCAGGTTTGATGAAGATTGCCCATTTATTCATTTTGATAATAGCACATTGTTCTTCAGTTCTAATGGCCATAATACAATGGGTGGTTTTGATGTATTTTCAAGTGTTCAAGTACCAAATACTAACTTCTGGACTAAGCCAAGAAATATAGGATATCCTATAAATTCTGTTGATGATGATATGTATTTTATATATTCTTCAGATGGATCTAAAGGATATATGTCATCATCCTTAAGAGCCAATAACAAAGGCGGTAAGGATATATATGTTATTAACAGGCCTTATAATTCTAATAATCTCATGACCTTAAGAGGCAAGTTGCTTAACTCCGATAATAACCGACCGGTAGATGCTAAAATTACTGTTACAGATCTTAGCAACAATAATGTGTTAGGTGTATTTAATACCAAAGATTCAAGCGGAAAGTATTCTATCCAGGTAGAAAAAGGTAAAAACTATTCAATGCAGTTCGAGGCCGATAATATGTTGTTTGTGTCTGAAAACGTAAATCTAAATGATCCTCAAGCCATTTTTGATGATAAAAAAGTATTTAATTTAAAACCAATTAAAAAAGGAAATTCAATTGTATTGAACAATATCTTTTTTGATTACAACAAATACGATCTTAAAAAGGAATCACTTCCAGAACTAGATAAGTTAACTGAATTCCTAATAAACAATCCAAAGATTCAGATTCAAGTCAATGGTTTTACTGATAGTATTGGAGATGACCTATATAATTTACGTTTATCTAAAAAAAGAGCTAACGAGGTTAGATCTTACTTGATTGCAAAAGGTATCTCTAAGTCAAATATGAAAATTGACGGTTATGGAGAAAAAAAACCAATAGCCTCAAACAAAACTTCGGAAGGTCAAAAAATGAATAGAAGAACTGAATGTCAAATATTTGATATAGATACTCTTTCTAAAGATAAAAAGAGAAAGCTGGCTTCAGTTGATACAGAAAATTCAGACGACATCATTCTGGAAGGAATTGTTCCAGACAAAAAAGCTGGAATAATGCTCCTGCCTGTTGTAACTTTTGACTACAATAATGGAGAAGAAATCAATGAATATTCCAAAAAACAGCTTGATCAGATATCTGCTGCTATGAAAAGAATCCCTAATATGAGATTGTCAATTCATGGCTACAACGATAGGATTGGAAAAGAACTAAATAATAAAACCCTATATGAAACAAGAGTAAGAACTGTCTTAAATTATTTTGTTGAACAAGGATTCGAACCATCTAGGTTTACCGTAATTCCTTTCAAAGGAACAGCATCAAGATCCAACAAGGAAGATAAAAGAATGGTTAAATTTGCTTTGTTGAAGTATTAAAGAATATTTTGAATTTATAAAAGTCCTGTCAAAACTATTTGACAGGACTTTTTTTTATGCTATTAATAAAGATTCTGGCTTCGGAATAGATGAACTATGGGTTTGAATATTAGCTTTCAACTCGTTCAGGATGGAATATAAACCAAAGTATGTTCGGTTAATATACAAAGAATGCCTTGATCCACGAGCTACTTTTGAATCCTTAATTTCTTTTAGGTTTGACAAGTATTCAGTATATGCATAGATATCAGTAAAGTACTGGTCGTTCCCAAAGTCAAAATTATCTAAAGTAAAAGGCAGCGTAAACAAATCGATCATGGTGCGGAATAAACCTGAAAAGAAAATTACATCTTTCTCAGAATCAGATTCATGGATCATTTCAAGGTTCATGTAGATTTTCCTGGTAAGTTTTTCATCTTCATAGATAGATCTATCCACAAGAGCAAAATAGTTATCATAAAAACTTAAAGGAATCTCTTTTACACATCCGAAGTCAAATATTGCCACCTTGCCATCTGGCTGAAATAAGAAATTTCCCGGATGAGGATCTGCATGAACTTTCCTAATAGCATGAATCTGAAAATGATAAAAATCCCACAAAGCCTGGCCTGCTTGATTTTTAATATCCTGGCTTGGGTTAGTTTTTAGAAACTCTTTCAAATGCTGGCCTGGAAGCCAATCCATGGTAATAATCCTTTTGGAGGACATCTCAGGATAATATTTAGGAAATATCAGGTCGGCAATGTGACCGCATTGTTCAGAAAGCTCAATTGAGCGGCGAACTTCCAGGTCATAATCAGTTTCTTCCAATAATTTAGATTCTATTTCATCGAAATATTTATCCATTTCAGTTTCCTTCAAACCCACCAGCCTTATAGCAAAAGGTTTTACAAGTTTAAGGTCTGAACTAACACTATTGGCAACTCCTGGATATTGAATTTTCACAGCCAGCTTTTTTCCATCCTTTTCAGCTTTATGGACCTGACCAATAGAAGCAGCATTGGTAGCATGAATATCAAACTTATCAAATAATTGAGATGGAGTTTTGCCAAGTGTCTTTTGAAAAGTCGACATCACCAAAGGTGAAGACAACGGCGGTGCACTATATTGAGCCATCGAAAATTTATCGACGTATTCCTTTGGCAACATACCCTGATCCATGCTCAACATTTGAGCTACTTTTAAGGCACTTCCTTTTAAGGTGCTCAGAGTTTTATAGATATCTTCAGCATTATCTTTATGAAGTTCAGCTTTTCCTGTGTCTCCATTTAGAAGCTTTTTAGTATAGTGCTTCACATAATTACCACCTAATCTAACTCCAGTTGCGACCAAATGAGACGCGCGTTCTACTTTTCCTGTGGGAATACTACTTTGTTCTTTTTGATCGCTCATTTTCTTTGAAGAATGAATTTCCCGAAATCGATTATACTGTCAAGTGTATTTTCACCTATTAACCTGAAACTTAAATTAACTGCCTTTTCAATGGCTGCGTCTGTTTGCTCGAAATCCGGACTTTCATCCTTTATCCAATAGTTGACTACAAACAAAAGCTGCAACCAGAAACCATAAGGATACTTATCAGAAATGTATTTGCGTTCAATTACTTCCTTCTCTCCGATTGCCTGCGTAAGAATTTCTTTCACATATTCTTCAAAAACTTTTTTGAAACTGGTTAATTGGTTGTTTTTCATCAAGTCCATTTCAATTTTCTTTTTCTGCAAAAGAATGTAGCTTCTGTTTTGTCTGAACTTATGAATAAGGGAAAAATAATAGGCTAACAGTTTTTCTCTAGCACTGTAATTTTGATAAGTAACATCGGCATTTAATGTTGCAAGGGTTTCATCATGGAAACCAACCCAAATGTCTTTTTCAACCATTTCGAGTGAATTGTAGCTTTTATAAAAGCTATCTTCCTCAATCTTAAGTTTTTTACAAAATGCATAAACAGATTCTAATGTCTTACCATCTTCCAGGTATTGCTTGATAAATCCTTTTCTGATAAGCTCTTTCATGTTGAAGGGAGTGATATATGATAAACAAATTGAGGCTCAATAAGTTTAAGCCTTTACTAAAATAAATAATATAATTTTGGATTTACGATAAACAGAAGGATTTACGAATTACGATATTGGATTTACGATTGAATGAATCCCTCATTCCTTAAATTTCCTTTGCGTACTTTAAATAAATCGTACATCGGACCTCTAAAATCGTAAATAATCTATTGTCTGCTAATATTTTATTTGTAAATTCGCAGCCTTAAATAGAAAAACAAGAAGAAAGAAAATATGTTAGTTATCAATATCAAGGAAAACGAATCAATCGACAAGGCTTTAAAACGTTTCAAGAAGAAGTTTGAAAAAACAGGTGTATTGAAAGAACTTCGCAGAAGAACATATTTTGAAAAACCATCTGTTGAAAGACGTGAAGAAATTAAAAAAGCCGTCTACAAAGATCATTTCTTAAGCAAATCAGAGTAATCAATATACTTTTTATTAAATTAGCTACCATCACATACAAAAGATGGTAGCTAATTTTATTTCATACCTTCAATACGAGAAAAGGTTCAGCAGACATACCATTGTCTCGTATTCAACTGATCTTCAACAACTTACATTTTTTTTCAAACAAACTTTTGATACAGATGATTTGCTAAAAGCAGATTATCAAATGCTACGTTCCTGGCTATATTCCTTGAATGATGAGCAATTAAAACCCAGGAGCCTTGCCCGAAAAATAGCATGCTTAAAATCTTTTTATAAATTTCTCTTGAAGCACGGGCACATTTCGACGAACCCGACTTTAAGACTTAAAACGCCAAAGGTTGAAAAGCGCTTACCGGTATTCCTATCAATTGCCGACATGAATTCGCTTCTGGATAAGCCAAAAATTGAGCAAGAAGAACCTGAAGGCTTTCCTGCTATCAGAAATAAACTCGTGATGGAAATGCTTTATGGTACTGGAATAAGGCTTGCTGAGTTGATTGGAATTAAAGAAAGAGATTATAATAAGTTTGACCGATTGTTGAAAGTACTGGGAAAAGGGAACAAAGAACGAATTTTGCCTGTAAACACCTCATTAGCAGCCTTAATTGATGAATATCTAAAACTGAAAAGATTTAGCTTCAGTTCACAGAACGAATATTTAATTGTAACAGATAAAGGAGATCAGCTATATCCGGTTTTTGTACAAAGATTAGTCAAGGCCACCTTGACTAAAAACGAGATCCATGTTGATAAAAAAAGTCCTCACGTTTTAAGGCATACATTTGCAACTCATTTATTGAACCGTGGAGCGGATTTAAATGCTATAAAAGATTTGTTAGGACATAGTAGTTTGGCTGCTACACAAGTTTACACACATAATTCCATTGAAAAACTGAAACAAGCTTTCGAAAAAGCACATCCAAAAGCTTAAAAATACTTTCAGCTTAGGTTGATATTGTTAATTTTGCGGCTTTCCAACAATCTTATGAGCGCATTGAAAATCAACGAGTATTTTGAGGGTAAAGTAAAATCAGTATCATTCCAAGGTAAACCATATAGTTCTACTGTAGGCGTAATGGCTCCTGGTGATTATGAATTTGGAACCGGCAAAGCTGAAATTATGACTGTTATCTCTGGAGAATTAGTAGTAAAACTTCCAGGAAAAGATTTTTGGGAAACGTTTAAATCGGGTTCAAAATTTGATGTAGAAGCAAATAGCAAGTTCTTCCTGAAAGTAGCTACTGATACTGCCTATCTTTGTGAGTTTGTTGATTAATCCACCCATTATTTTTAGTTTACTGTAGAAAATAAAACCAAATAGGCCAGGTATCACGTAGATATCTGGCTTTGAAACACTTCTTATTTGTTATTCTCTATTCTATTCAGCTTCCACTTTTAGGACAGCTTATAGACAACACTGTCTCCTACCGAAACGTTAGTGCCGATCGGTATTTCAGAATTCACTATGAGAATGATTATTTCTCTGAAACAGATGAATTTTACACTCAAGGTATAAACCTCGAGTTTGTTCATCCGGTAATTTCTAAGTTTCCTTTATCAAAGCTTGTTTTTGGTTCTTCATCGACACAAGTTAAAAATGGAATATCTGTTGAACATATCGGTTTTACACCTACCAGTATTGGCCATAACGAGATTTTGTACGGGGACAGACCATTTGCAGCCGCACTTTTTCTAAAAACATTTTCTATCATTAATGATACTGTTAATAGTTATAGGTTGACATCTATTTTAAGTACTGGTGTAATAGGTCCAGCTGCAGGCGGAGAGCAAATGCAGCAGGAAATTCATAGGTGGATTGGTGATGTTCAGCCATTAGGCTGGCAAAACCAAATTCAAAACGATGTTATTTTAAATTATCAGGTGGATATAGAAAAAAACCTAATTTCATTTCGAAAGTATATTGTCGTCAATGCAAAAGCTGGAGGAATGGCAGGAACTCTTTATGATAAGGCTTACATTGGAATGACCTTTTTGACAGGAATATTCGAAAGTCCTTTTAAATCATTTATCAGTCAAAAAAGAAAATTTCAGGTGTATATTTATTCAGAACCTAAAATAAATGTAGTTGGTTATGATGCTACTTTACAAGGAGGCATTTTCAACCAAACTTCTTCGTATACTATTGGTCCTAAAAACATAAATCGACTAGTATTTCAGCACAATTTTGGAATCGTTTTCAAAATAAAGCGAATGAACATTGAATACTTTCAATCATTTCTTTCTCAGGAGTTTACTACACAAGGTACTCATCGCTGGGGAGGAATTCGGATTGGTTACGCTTTCTAAGACTTATGGATCTCTATCAAAACTAATAGCAAGAAGATGAAGATTAAACTTATAATTCAGCTTTTATTATTTCTTCTTACGTTTACTAACATGTTTGCCCAACAACAAAGCTTCTCTGATACTGCATACAATGAAATAAACAGAGATAAAGTTGTAATAAGTCCAAATCCTATAATTGGTGGCGAGTATTTCAAAATTAAATTTCCTGATGGGGAATTGTATAAAAACCTGGAACTTATTGATGCTAAAGGAAATAATATGACTTCCTCTCCTATTTTGTTCTCAAAAATGGGAATGTATATGCCAAAGGTTAAAAAAGGAGAATACTACTTAAAAATTGAATTGGATGATTATACGATTGTGCAGAAAGTTTGGATCCTATAAAGTTATTGTGGATCTAAAATATTAATGGCATTTAGTAAAATCGTCTTACTAAGAAATGTTAACTGGGAGATTAGTCTAAGTATGGGTCTTACAAAATTGCGTTTAAATGAACTACAAATATATTATTACATTACTGTCTTAATAAGTCCATAATTGTAAAAAGAATAAAAAATGATATTAACTATTTATGTTGTGGTAAAATCAGATTGAGAAGGGAAGTTTAAAAGCTATGTGTCACCTTGTGCGTAATAACATATATTAGAGTGGTTTACGCAATTGTGTGAAATCTTAAGGAAAGTGCGTTGGTTGAAAGCGAAGATCGTCTCTTTGAAATGAGATTGAATGTAATTCTGCGGATAGAAAAATCTCAAATTTAATTGATAATATAAAGTGCAACTTTGATATCAGACACTTATACCAAAATTGGATAAAAACAGAGACAAATCATAATCAGGATAGATAACCTACCCGCTTTAAAATGTAGCACTTAAAAGTAGAGTTTTTTCCTGCAATGTTTAATTATAATAAGAAAGTTGCTACAAAGAATTTAAAGTTCACAGACTCACAAAATGCCATTCGAAGCACAAGGGCCCGTAATACCAAGTATTATTAAAGCCGGGAGTGTTTTTCCTTTTTAATAACTGATACTTACTTTGATAATTAATGACAGCAAAGACAATTAGTATATTTAAATACTAATTATTAAATGTTTAATAAATGATGTCAGTTAAAGCAATTCCGCAATTTTTAATCGCAGCACCTTCGAGCAATTCTGGAAAGACCACAATTACCCTTGGCTTAATTAAAGCTTTGTCAAATCGAGGAATGAAGGTGCAGGCTTACAAATGCGGCCCGGACTACATTGACCCAATTCTACATGCGAAAGCATCTGGAAGCCCCAGTATAAATCTCGATACGTTTATGTGCTCTGAAGGCCACATACAAAAGCTTTATGCTGAATATGCGCAAAATGCTGAAGTAAGCGTAGTGGAAGGTGTAATGGGAATGTTTGACGGGGCTGACAAAATGAAAGGAAGCAGTGCGGAAATTGCTCAATTACTAGAACTGCCATTAATTTTAGTCATTAATGCCAAAGCCATGGCTTATTCTGCGGCGCCATTAATTTATGGGTTTAAAAACTTTCGACCTGATATTAAGTTGCTGGGAGTGATATTCAATCAGGTGAAAACTGAATCGCATTATGGATTTCTGAAGGATGCTTGTTTGGAGGTCGGTGTGGAAGCTTTGGGTTATATGCCTCCTGAAAAGGACATTGAAATTCCGGGACGACATCTCGGATTAAGCCTTTCAAACGAGATTAATTTCGATAAAATTTGCAATATAATAGCCTGTAGTCTTGAGAAAACGGTGAATATTGATCGCTTGCTGGAATTAACAACACAATCTCTGGCTCCATTTAAGAATCAAAAACCTGTTAATTCGCTAAAAAAGAGATATACAATAGCAGTAGCTCAGGATGAGGCCTTCTGTTTCACTTACTATGAAAACCTTAAGGTCTTAAAATCGATAGGAAATCTTGTATTTTTTAGCCCATTGGCAGACAAAACAATTCCTGATTGCGACTTTCTTTATCTGGCAGGTGGCTATCCTGAGCTATTCCTTGAAAGCCTTAGCTCGAACAGTTCTATGCTTCAATCTATCCGCAGATTTTGCGAAAACAATGGCAAAACCTATGCAGAATGCGGAGGAATGATGTATTTGGGTCAGTCTATTACTTCTCAAAATGCCGCAGTTTTTAATATGGTCGGATTTCTTTCATTGCGTACCTCTATGGAGAATCCGAAATTATGCCTGGGTTATCGTTCTGTCACAATGAATGGGAGAAAAATGAAAGGGCACGAGTTTCATTACTCTTCTTCTGTGGAATTAGATAATTCGGGACTAATGGATTGTTCTGTTGAAAATGCAAGATCAATAACCGTAGATACCAGGATATACAAAAAAGGTAAAACTGTTGCCAGCTACATACATTTCTATTGGGGAGAAAATCAGGAGTTTTTAAAACAAATGATTTCTGGAGAATAGCCAGCAACATCCTATCAATTAAGATTTTCCAACCAGATTCTTAATACATTTGCCTTTTACAGATTAAAATTTAAATCTGCTTTCAGATATTCTCAAAAGGCAAAATGAAAGAGTTAAAGCGTCAGAGAGTGACCCGTTCAGACGGAAAATCCATTAATGTTGTGCAGCGGAGAGGTCATCTGTCTTATTGCTATAATGCATGCTGTTGCGGCCGGACGGACCGGGGTTTTGCGGCAGTGCCTGTTGATCTTTATAAAAGTGAATGGCTCAAACGAAAGTTTCGTAATATTATTCATTTAACAAAAGGAGGCTGCCTTGGTCCCTGTACTTTAGCTAACGTAGTTACGTTATTATTTGATGGCCATTCTGTTTGGTTCCATTCTATCAACAGCGATTGGCAGGTTGGCGCCATTTTCGACTATCTGGAAAGCATGGTATTGGCAGATTGCTACCTCGTACCTCCTTCGGAACTAAACGAATACATCTTCCAGTTTTATACATGGAAAGGCTCTGAAAACCATACGCTGGCAGGGGAAGCGCCAAATCCATCAGAAGGAATAGTTTTCCTTACACATGCCGAAACAGATTTACTTACTTTACAGAGGGCGTTGCAAGTGTTGCCAGAAGATTTCCCAAAAACGCTTGGAATAAATCTACAATCGGTGAAAACCGAGGCACATATGGCCCAATTGCTTGAGCGTGAACTTGCATCAGCAAAAATAATTATACTTCGTATCCTGGGTCGACCAAGTGGAATACCGGGCTTCAATGAATTGTTAAACAGGACCAAAGAGAACAAACAACATTTAATTGTACTTAGCGGGACAGGCGAACTAAACCCCGAATACGCAGCTATTTCTAATGTTGCCCCAGGGATTTTACAAGACACGCTCGCCTACCTGCAGGCAAGTGGTCACATAAATCTGATTAACTTATTACAATACCTTTCCGATCATCTTTTATTAACAGGATTTGGGTTTGAAGCACCTATAGTTTTACCAGAACATGGAATTTATCATCCAGATCTTCCTGAAAATGCAGGAATGGAGGATTGGATAAAAATATATAATCCCAGTTTTGCTACAGCAGGTATTACGTTCTACCGTGCCCACTATCTCAGTGGAAACACAGGCTTTATAGATATTCTGATAAGAAGTTTGGAAGAAAAGAATTTAAACGTAATTCCAGTTTTCACTTCTTCGTTAAAAACAATTAACCCCGATTCGGGCTGGCCATCTGCTTTTGAATTTTTCAGGAATGACGGCAAAACGATTATTGATGTCCTGGTGAACACTGTTTCTTTCGCCATGCAGGATAGCAGCCAGGACAGTTCGTCGACAGAAAATGTATTAGCAAGATTAGATGTTCCCATTTTACAGGCTATCACGAGCGGAATGAGCAAAGGCTCCTGGGAAAATTCTGGTCGGGGATTGAATCCATTAGATACAGCTATGAACGTAGCCATTCCCGAGTTTGATGGACGGATTATCACTGTTCCTATTTCATTTAAAGAGAAAGAAAGAGAGACAAAAGGTTATGAGGCCCAGGAAGACCGGATTGAAAGTGTTGCTAATCTCGCCTATCGGTTTGCACGCCTTCGTCACATTCCGAATGAGAAAAAAAAGATCGCATTTGTATTTACCAATTCAAGCAGCAAAGCCTCCCAAATTGGTAATGCCGTAGGCCTTGATGCACCAGCTTCTTTGTACACTATTTTAAATGCCATGCTGGCGGAAGGATATCAGATTCATAATCTTACACCTTCCGGCACCGAACTTATTCACGAACTGATAGACCGCTGTTCTTATGATGAAAACTACCTCACTACAGAACAGCTAAACAGGGCTGTTGGCAGAGTTTCCGGGGAAATATATGCAAAGTGGTTCAAAGACTTACCGGAAATATTGCAATCAAAAATGTTGAAACAATGGGGTGAACCACCGGGCGAAACGTATGTTCACAACAACCATATTTCTTTGGCAGGACTAGATTTTGGGAACGTACTGGTAGCACTGCAACCCCCACGCGGATACGGAATGGACCCTGATGCTATTTATCACCAGCCAGACCTGCCTCCCACTCATCATTATTATGCTTTTTACCGCTGGTTACGGGATGACTGGGGTGCTGATGCCATTGTGCATGTAGGCAAACATGGCACTTTAGAATGGCTTCCCGGAAAAGGAATAGGCCTCTCCAAAAACTGCTTTCCAGATGCACTATTAGGCGATTTACCGCTTTTTTATCCTTTCATTATCAATGACCCTGGTGAAGGTTCACAAGCAAAACGTCGGGCACATGCAGTGGTAGTTGACCATCTGACCCCTCCCATGACGACAGCCGATGTTTATGGGGAACTGGCAGAACTCACCCAGCTTGTGGACGAATATTATCAGGTAGAGACACTTGATCCTTCAAAACTTCCATTGTTGCAGAGACAAATATGGGAATTGATTAAAAAAAGTAATCTGGACTCAGACTTATCGGCCATGCTGAGCCGCAATCATGGCGACCATGTGCATGATTGGGACGATAAAATGACACCCGAAGGAGTTCCGGTTAGCCTGGCAGAAATGGCTGGAAAAGATATTTCACATTTGATTGAAGATATAGATGGTTACCTATGTGAATTAGGTGCCGCGCAAATCAGGAACGGGCTGCATATTTTAGGAGAAATGCCCCACGAAACTGCCTTAACTGATATGCTCCAGGCCCTTACCAGGTTACCAAATATTGGAGTACCAGGCTTACTATCAGCAGTCGCAACTTTGTATGGATTTGATAGTCAGCTTCTTTTATCTCAAAAAGGACAAAAATTAAGTTTTGTTTCGAAAGAATTCGTTCAAATGGCCGGCCGGCCGGTGGTGAGTGGCGCTGATGTGTTGGAAGTGATTGATGAATTAATCAAGCACTTGTTTGAGCTAATGGCTAAGAATAGATTTAGCAAGCCGAGTGTTTATCAGGTTCTCATAGAAACATTTGGAGCAGGGAAAAGCAGAGATGATTTTAGCGCAATTACCGAGGTGCTGCATTATGTTTGTGACCAGATCGTACCCAACCTTGGCCATACTTACGATGAAATAACAAACCTTTTGCATGGTCTTTCAGGAGGTTATATTCCTGCTGGAGCAAGTGGAGCACCCACACGGGGAATGGCGCACATTCTCCCTACCGGACGAAATTTTTATACGTGCGACCCCAGAGCATTGCCATCGCAGGCAGCCTGGCTAGTTGGTTCACAACTCGCAAAAGAAGTTTTAAAACGGCATTTTAAAGAAACAGGTGCATATCCCGAAAACGTAGGAATAAGCATTTGGGGAACGAGTGCCATGCGAACCCAGGGTGATGACGTAGCCCAAATCCTGGCGCTAATGGGAGTAAAACCCGTTTGGCAAACAGAAAGCAGGCGAGTTACGGATATAGAAATAATTCCTCTTGAGGAACTTGACAGGCCTCGCATTGATGTCACAACCAGAATAAGCGGTTTTTTTCGCGACGCTTTTCCACATTTGATCGAGTTAATAGACAAAGCCGTGCAAATGGTTGTAGCCTTGGATGAACCTCCTGAAAGCAATTATTTACGAAAGCATTATCTGAAAGAATTGGAAGAACTTCAACAGCAGGATATCTCTATTGAAGAGGCAGAACAAAAGGCTGGATATCGCATCTTTGGTTCACCACCCGGAAGTTATGGAGCAGGGATCTTGGCTCTTATCCAGGAAAAAAACTGGCAAACTGATGACGATTTTGCCCAGACTTATATCAATTGGGGTGGGTATGCCTACACTGGCAGCGTTAGTGGAGTTGATGCAAGATCTGAGTTCAAACGACGCTTGTCAGCCGTAGAAGTTGCTTTGCACAACCAGGATAACCGGGAACATGACATCTTTGACAGTGACGATTACCTCCAATTTCATGGTGGAATGATTGCATCTATAAAAAGCTTAACCGGCCAACAACCTAAAGCTTATTTTGGAGACAGCCAGGATCCTTCAAGAGCAGTAGTGCGCGACCTGAAAGAAGAAACGCTGCGGGTTTTTCGGTCGCGGGTAATAAACCCAAAATGGTTGGAAAGTATTAAAAAGCACGGATACAAAGGAGGCCTCGAGCTCACAACTACTGTAGATTACATCTTTGGCTATGACGCTACTGCGAAGGTAGCAGAAGACTGGATGTACGAAAAGATTGCAGAAAATTATGCACTGAATAGCAACATGCAAGAATTCCTGGAACAAAACAACCCCTGGGCGCTTCAAGCTATCGCGGAACGGTTATTGGAAGCTGCACAAAGAGAGATGTGGAAAAATCCAGAACCCGATACGATACAGGGCCTACAGGAAATCTATCTTAGAAGTGAGACCATACTGGAAGCAAAAAATGAAGCAAAATAAAATTAAGATTTAAAAGAAGAATGAATTTTCCATTTTCAGCAATTGTAGGTCAGGATAAACTTAAAAAAGCTCTGTTGCTTTGTGCTATTAACCCAGCGATAGGCGGAGTATTGATTCGGGGTGATAAAGGAACAGCTAAAAGTACCGCAGCACGGGCTTTGTCAGAGATCGCACCACTTGTTGCGCTCACAGAAGGTTGCCAGTTTAATTGTTTTGAAAACTCTAGTTTAACATTTTGTGAAGCCTGTAAACGACCAGACAAACAAGTGAAGCTAAGGCAGATGCCTTTTGTAAATCTCCCACTTGGTGCTTCAGAAGAGCGTGTTTTGGGACAGTTGGACCTGGAAGGGGTGTTGGTTGAAAAAAGGAAGAAATTACAACCAGGTTTGCTGGCCTCAGCCAATCAGGGAATATTATACATTGATGAAGTGAACCTGCTTTCAGATCACCTGGTAGATGTATTATTAGATGTTGCCGCAATGGGTATGA
The DNA here is from genome assembly GCA_014376535.1 of Cytophagales bacterium. GTDB lineage: Bacteria > Bacteroidota > Bacteroidia > Cytophagales > UBA9547 > UBA9547. The sequence goes on from JACMRH010000195.1 coordinate 16,756, forward strand.
ACACCATTGAGCGCGAAGGTTTATCGATGTCGCATCCTGCACGTTTTACTTTGATCGGTACAATGAATGTGGAAGAGGGATTGCTACGTCCTCAGTTTTTAGATCGTTTTGGGTTGATGATAGATATTGAAGCTCCAAATGACATACAAGAGCGAACCGAGGTTGTTCGCCGAAGAATGGAATTTGAGATGCAACCAGCAGCGTTTAGATCAAAATGGCAAAAGAGTCAGCAAGGCCTTCAAGATAAATTAGTTTCGGCCCGGAACCTACTGCCAATGGTCACATTGCACGACGATCTCCTTATTCTGATCAGCGAACTTTGCTCTGGAATGGGGGTTAAAAGTCTGCGGGGCGATATTGTAATGTACAAAACAGCGATAACTATTGCCGCCTTAAACGGTAGAACCGAAGTATTGGTTGAAGATATACGTGAAGCAGCAGAGGTGGTCCTGGCTCACCGGACAAATCAAAGGCCCGCGACAGAACCTGACTTTGACCAGGAGAAACTCAATGAATTGATA
>JACMRH010000196.1 GCA_014376535.1 Cytophagales bacterium
CCCTTGCCACTTATCAAAATGGGGTGACCAAAGAAAATGAACTCCTTACTTTCAGGCACAATGTGATGGAAATACCTATACAGGAAAATATTACCGTTTGCAGGCTTCCATTGAACCAGGTTCAGGTTGCCCAATGGTGGTTAGAAAAATTCAAATTGCGCAGCACTGAACTGGGCCCGGTGGACTGGAAAAAAACATCCTCTCTTTCTTTTGTAGCCAAGATCAGGCTGGACAATACCAAACCTCAGCTCTTAAAAATTTACAAAGTTGTATTCATAAAAAACCTGACTTTCTTTTACTTCAGTTCTCTTATTTTATTGTTGTTATCCTACACCGGAATTGGTATTTATTTCAAGATTGCAAAAAGAAAAAATAACAACATACCAAAAGAGTTGGATTTTGTACCTCCCAAAATCAATCATAATTTAGGTGAAGAAGAAAAAACAATACTGAATTACCTGGGTGAAAATTATGCTAACCCTGATCTTACCCTGGGAAAAATGAGCGATATTTTAAGGTGTCCTGAAAAAACAATTTCTGGTATTGTCAGGAACCATACTTCCATGTCTTTCAAAGAATATTTGAATAACATTCGTTTAACTGAAGCCAAGAGGTTGTTGCTCCTGGGTGATAAGAATGTAAGTGAAATAGCTTATGATGTCGGTTTTAGCAGCCCCAATCATTTTAACAGGACCTTCAGAATCCAGGAAGGCTGTACTCCTACTGAATTCAAGGAACGCAAATTTTAGTTAAGCTTTCGGTTTTCCTTCGGGAAATCCAGTCTTTCGCCAGTTTTTCCGAAAATGTTAAGCATAAATCGTAAAACGTTAAGCATCCACCTACTCCATGTTATATGTTTGGTAATATTATCAACCTGTAAGATCCTATGAAAAAATTCTTAACGCTGAGCCTCTTTTTTTGGTCAACCTGTACTATTGCACAAAAAAATTATAAAGCTGCTGAAGTGTACTCTAGCCAAACATGGAAATATGGCAAAATGGAAATGCGCATGAGAATGGCAAAAGGAAGTGGAATTTTGTCTACTTTTTTTACTTATAAAAATGGTTCTGAAATTTCAGGTGCTTTTTGGGAAGAAATAGACATTGAAGTATTTGGAAAAAATAATGCTCAGACTTTCCAGTCAAACATTATCACCAATAACCCAAAAAAGTACTCAGAACAGGTACACAGTCCCGGGTTTTCTATGGGCGATGGATACCATACTTACACTTTGGAATGGACACCTTCCTATGTTGCCTGGTACCTGGATGGAAAAGAAATGAGAAAGACAACCGGTGGACAAGTAACTGAACTTACAAACCCTCAATCATTTCGTTTTAATTTATGGGCGGCGAACATCACCAGTTGGGTTGGCACTTTTGATACTCAAGTATTGCCAGTTTATCAATTTGTAAATTGGATCAAGTATTCTGCTTATACTCCGGGCACAGGAGATAACGGAACAAACTTTACACTTAACTGGCAGGATGATTTCAATTCTTTTAACACTGCCAGATGGGGCAAAGCCGATTGGACCTTTGGAGAAAACCTCGCAGATTTTGATCCCGCTAATGTGGTTGTAAAAGATGGATATATAGTGCTTGTACTTTCCAAATCTCCGGCAGCTGGATTTAATGGAGTAGTTCCCAAAGATGATCTTTTGACTATGTTGGAATCCCCTCTAACCGAACTGATTGTTCAGGCTTATCCTAACCCAGTAACTTCGAAGCTTTTTGTTAATAACCAGGAAAAGGAATGGACGTTGTATGATTCATTTGGCACTATGGTATCCAAAGGAATAAGTAAGGAAATAGAGATGGAAAAATTCGTAAGCGGAGTTTACTTTCTGCATCTGAATAATTCAGTTCAGAAAATTTTAAAGAAATAGATAATCCCTTTTTTTTAAAAAGGTGATTATACAATAAAAAAATACCGATGCCTTCACTTAAAGCGAAGGCATCGGTCATATCAGGGCAAATTACTAATTACTCTTTCAGAAGTTTAAATACCCGGGAATTTTCACCCTGGGTAATTTTTAGCAGGTAAATCCCTTTTAGAAAGTGACCCATGATTATGGATTGCTGGTTCGAATTGCCGGACAGAACTAAATCACCTGAAGAATGAACCAGTTGAAAATTATAAGTACTATTCATCTTAAGATTAATCTCATCAATAAACGGATTGGGAAAAACATTCTGATCTGATTGATGGAACTCCATGCTATTTTCAATCTCAGTTACTATTGAAGTTTGTGAATTGGGCTTGCCGGAGAAAAGGCTAAATAACATGAAGGCGCATTGACGGATCATAATGTAAGGATTAGTCTTTTATAACTTTGGTGATCTTTGAAATGCCGTTTTGAGAAACTTTCAGCAAATAAATTCCCTTTGGAGCATTCTGGGCTACTTTTATATGATTAATTCCCTGTCCATTTTCGATTAATTGTCCAGATATGTTCATAAGCTGGTACTGAAATTCCCCATCGTAGTTCAAGGTAAGTTCTCTGCTGAATGGATTTGGAAATACTTTAGTTTCCATAGTTGCAGGATTCTCTTCTAAGCCATCAATTATACAGGCACCGGTAGCGCAAGAGGGGTATCCTACAGAGGGCTTTCCGCTCACATAATTTTTAAGCCATGTCATGGCAGATTTTTCTACCCCGGTGTTGCTAACCAAGCCAGTTCCCCCTATCCAGGTGGCATTTGTCACATATCCCCACAAAGAAATTCCTGCTACTGCAGGATGATCCCAATAGACAGGAAAATGAGATTGATAACTGGATAACTGAGCAGCAGCATTTGTTTCAACAGACTGTCCACCGTTCAAATCAAATTCGGTAACATAAATAGGAACACCGGCACCAGCCATTCTATCCAGGGAACTTTTTAGGTTAGCTACTGAAATACCATCAATATTAAAACAATGCGCTTGAGTTCCAAATCCATCAACTAATCCTCTATCTCTTAGCACCTTAAGAAGGTTTAATTGAATAGTGATTGCACTTTGATCGTTTTCTAAGCCATAATCATTCAGTATAAGTTTAGTATTTGGAAAAAGATTCCTTGCCTGTTGGAAAAGCCATATCTGCCAGGTAAAGTCTGTGGGTGAAACATTGGTTCCACCACCAAATAAATTCCTGAATTTTTGGTTATCTGCCTGATGATTTCCTACCTGCTCGTTTAATACATCTATTTGATCTGTCAACGGAAAGTTTGCTGCAATTGCGGTCATATATTGCACAGCTTCTGCTTTAGCATCTGCTGTACTTAAACTAAGCAGCCAGTTAGGGTACTGAGCAGCCCAAACAGCAGCGTGGTAACGGAATATCATGTTATTATTTTTTGCATAATTATAACTGGTGTTTGCCCCTCCCCAATTAAAAACATTTCTAGTGCCTTCTACAGAGCCCCATTTACAGGAATTCTCTGCTGTAACTCCATTCCAATAGGTATTGTAATTTATGTTAGGTGAGCCTGCGATGATATTTGCAAGATATTTTCCTTTGCATGCACTCATACCCCTTTGGGTTACATTATTGGTACCCACCGTTATGATAACTCCAGTAGAAGTAAAGGTCACTCCTTTGTCATTTGTAGCTTTCGCTTTAATAGTGTAAGTGCCGGCAGGTACGCATTTCCATAAAAATTTATAAGTGTAGTTTGTGTGCGTAGTAGTTTGTCCGAGTAAGGTTGTGCCGTTGTAAAATTCAACTTTGGTAACAGTGCCGTTATTTGTGGTTTTTCCTATATCACTGGAATACACATGGATAACCACATCAGTTCTTGCCTTGAAATAAGCATTGCTGTGAGGCATGGTTATCACACAGGAAGGTGGGTAGGTTTGGGCAAAGAGAACACCCAAAGGACTTAAAAAAATCAGGAGCAACAAGTGTAATGTTCTTTTCATAATGTGAGTTTAATGGTCGTTAATTTTACTTTTAAAAATAAATCTGGTCGATAGTTAAGAAAACCAATACCCTACAATCATCATGACCAATTTGTAAACATGTACAACTAAAAATATTAATATTTCATAAAAAAATTGACTTTAGGCACGATAACAGATTCTTTAAAACTTGTTGTGAGTTGATGTTATATGCCATATCTAAGATGCGTGCCTACACACTATTGAACATTTTTCATTCTCCAATAAATCAAATATAAAACCGGAATATCCATATTTCATTGCTGATATGTTAACCAATCAGCTTCATCATTTGTAGGTAGCAAATTCTTATCAAGGTTCACCTTCCTGCATAAAATATGAAAAAACGTTTTTACCATTCGATACTCTTATTCAAATCTGTTTTGTTTGGGTTGGTTTTTACAGCCAGCGCTCAAAACCCTATTTTCAGGAATGCCTTCACTGCCGATCCCGCCCCCCTGGTTTACAACGGCCGGTTATATGTATATGTCGGCCATGATGAAGCCAAGGATGGCGAGATGTTTACCATGACCGGCTGGTTGTGCTATTCTACCACCGATATGAAAACCTGGACGGACCATGGAACCATCATGAAGCCTACAGATTTTACATGGGGCGCAGCAGATGCCTGGGCCTCACAGGTTGTGGAAAGAGGTGGTAAGTTTTACTTGTATGTAACAGTTACCGGCAAAAATCCTTATGGAGGAAGAAACATTGGGGTGGCAGTTTCCAACAGTCCAACAGGCCCTTTTATAGATGCAAGAGGCACTCCACTTATTCGGGATAACATGACCAACAATGGAAAAGTATGGGACGATATTGACCCGACTGTCATGATTGATGATGACGGTCAGGCCTATTTATGCTGGGGAAATCCGATCTGTTACCTGGTGAAGCTGAAAGCCAACATGACCGAAATAGACGGGACTATTGCCCAGATCACTCCTCCAAATTATGCTGAAGGGCCCTGGTTATATAAAAGAAATAAATTGTATTATTTGGCTTATCCTGCTTTTGTTCCCGGTGTAGGTTCGGAACAAATTTGTTATGCTACTGCTACCAATGTAAATGGACCATGGACTTACAGAGGAGTGCTAACAGGTACTGCAAAAAACAGTTATACTATTCATCCAGGTATTATAGAGTTCAAGGGTCAAAACTATCTTTTTTACCATAATGCGACGCTTACTTTAAATGGACAAGGTCCCGCACTAGGACGACGAAGTGTGTGTGTGGAATACCTTTGTTAC
>JACMRH010000197.1 GCA_014376535.1 Cytophagales bacterium
AGAGAAAGCAGTTTTAACTTCGGTGTTAAACTGTCGATAGCATCAACCACATAATCGTATTTTATTTGCAAAAGCTCCTCCATTTTTTCGGGCTGCATAAAATCTTTCACGACATGTAATTTCAGTTCTGAATTTATTTGCAAAAGCCTTTCCTGCATTACATCAGCTTTTGAAAGGCCATGAGTGCTTATAAGTGCCGGAAGTTGTCTGTTGCGGTTACTTGGGTCAACGACATCGCCATCTACAATGGTCATTTTTCCTATTCCAGCACGGGCAATGAACTCTGCAGCAAAGGAACCAACACCACCTAAGCCGACAACAAGTACATGTGAATTTACTAAATCATGTAAGCGGTTTTCACCAACAAGTAGCTTGGTCCTTGAAAGCCAGGAAAGATCAGTCATTAATTTTAAAAAGTATTCTGAAATTGTCCTGCAAATTGGCCACTAATTGCTGCAATGGCAACTGTAATCTTTCAGAAGCTGCTTTGTAAACTTCTTCTATAGTAACATCGGCACTGTCAGTTTCCAGAAATAGTCTTTCTGGTGGGATTTGATTTAAAACTTTACAGGAATTGGATTCGGTGTGAAGCAAGGATTTTCCCAAAGAGAAATAGAATCCATGATCAATTAACCTTAGCGCTATAGTAGGGTTTTGATTAAAGCCATGGACTACCCAGGGCATAGTGGAACCGGATTTCTTTTTGATTTCAAGCAAATCATTATGTGCTTTTACACAGTGGATTATGAGGGGCTTACTCATGGTTTCAGCCAATTGAAGATGATTTTTAAAAACTTCAATCTGGATTTTTATGTCCGCACCTTTCAACTTGTCAAGACCGCATTCACCTATCGCAATACATTTTTTGTGTTGTGAGATCTGTTTCAATTCGGCAAACTGCTGCTCAATATTTTCAAAAAACCAGGGATGAATTCCCGCTGTAAAATAACCACTTTCTGGAACTTGATCTTTTCCAATTATCAAATTAAAAACAGAATTTGGCTTTAGATCGTGTGTATGAAAATCCAGCATCATCTTATATTCAGTGAAATATAAGCTTTTGCAGAATTATATTCCAGAGAACTTATCTTTGTACTTATGAAGTTCGATAAATACCCTTTTGCACCTGAAATAAAACAAAGTGTTGAAGAAGCTGGTTTTGTGAAACCTACAGATATCCAATATAAAGCCATTCCGGCCATTCTAAGAAAGGAAGATGTATTGGCCATTGCGCAAACAGGTACAGGCAAGACAGCCGCATTTGCCCTGCCAATTGTGCAAATGCTTTTTAGCCAATTAAAGTATTCAGAATATATAGACCTGAAATGTTTGGTAATGGTGCCAACTCATGAACTAGCCTTGCAAATCGCAGAGGTTTTCAGGCAATTTGCCAAACATACTCCTTTAAAAGTGATCTGTATTTTCGGAGGAGTTGAGCAAGACCCCCAGATAGCCAATTTGAAAAAAGGCGCAGATATACTCATTGCAACCCCGGGAAGAATGTTCGACCTAATAAGTCAGGGACACTTGAACCTGGACAGACTAGAAGTATTAGTGCTTGATGAGGCCGATCATATGCTTGCCTTAGGTTTCATCCGAGATATCCGGGATGTGATCAAACACATTCCAAGGAAACACCAAACATTGTTTTTTTCGGCAACTATCAATATGGAAATCAAGGATTTAGCCTATTCTTTGGTCAAAAATCCATTGCGTATTCAGGTATCTCCCAAAGATCCTGTTTCAAAAAATATAGACCATTCTGTTGCGTTCATAAAAATGGACGACAAGAGGTTTTTCCTGGAAAGACTAATTAAAGAACACCCTGAAAGTAAAATCCTCGTTTTTGTAAGGACCAAAGTACGAGCGGAAAGAGTGTTTCTTGCTATGGAACGTGTTGGGATAGTGACTCTTACCATGCATGGCGATAAAGAACAACAGGAACGGATTGACACTATGAACCGTTTTCGCTCAGGAGAAATAAAAGTCTTGATCGCTACAGATATTTCTGCCCGCGGAATTGATATCCCAAACGTGGAATATGTTTTTAATTACGATTTACCAGATGTCGCCGAAAATTATGTTCACCGTGTGGGAAGAACAGGCAGAGGAGTAAATAAGGGAACAGCAGTTTCATTTTGTAGTCCGGAAGAAAAGCCAATGCTTACAGAAATCCAGGAGTTTCTGGGAAAGGAAATTAAAGTCATCAATCTGAGTTCTGAAGATTATGTGGAAATAAAAGGTG
>JACMRH010000198.1 GCA_014376535.1 Cytophagales bacterium
ATTTGGTTGTACAGAAAAAGAATTTATTTCTTGTTCTAATTCTGACTCTAATGTAGTAATGGAAGAGCATAAACTAATGACTTGAACAGGTGTTGATCTATCTATCATAGTTCCATCTCCTAATTGACCAACGCTATTATCCTCGCTAGCGCGAGTTTGCAACTCGTGCTTTCTGCTGCTAAATTAGATCTATTTCAATAAGTCCTTTGCCTCCACTATAATCAATAGGGCTGCTATATTTCCAATGCCAAGGTTCTACTACAAATCCGGCTTCTACAGGATTATTATGTATGTAATCAACCTTTTGACCAATTACTTCAGGACTCCATAATTCTATTGGTTTATTATTTTGTTGCCAGAATTGCATCTTATCAACATTACTGTTTCTTTTACCAGCTCTTTCCATCATCCATAATATCCATTCTTTTCTGCTCTCTGTTGGATTGTTAGTAATTAAATCTTGCATTTGTTTTGAAGTATGTTTTTTCATATTTCCTAGCATTTTACCAGGCTCACCAGACTTCGATCTGAAAATTAGATGAATATGGCTAGGCATTATGCACCAGCAATATATTTCCATTCCTCTTTCTTTACGACAGAAATCCAAACTTTGTGATATTTCCCAAAAGTATTGATCTCTTACAAAAACATCTATCCAATTTATAGTTGCAAAACTTACAAAATAAAGCCCTTCCAAATTGTAAAATTTGTATTTCCTGCTCATCTCCAAAAATATCAGAAACCTATTGAAAATAAATACCTAAAACAATAGTGGATTATTCCATTGCATTAGGCAAGTTTACTGTATACACGAGTTGCAAACTCGCGCTAGCGGGACCACTTAAATCTATATTTAATATTGCAGGACTTTGTCCGGGCAACATTTTATAACCTTTCAATTGGCAATAACCCTTCCTTAACAGTTACATAATCATTTGAACTACTGTATTTATAATCTTCGGCATTTGTAAAATATCCTGTTTCTCTGTTAAAAACATCAATCTAGTTCACGACTGTACAAGTTATAAAATGTGGTAATTAGCTTTCTCCAAATCTGGATCGTGTAGTTATTTACAAAAAATGATTTTTCATGAAAGCATAATAACTCCACCGGACAGAGTCCTCCATTTCCTATTCTGATTTAAGTGACCCTTCGGAACACTTAAACCAGTAAGGTATTTTCCTACGGCGGAGGAAATTAAAAAATTTAGAAAATTAGGGGATTGATATACATTGGTTTTTTGTTATTCCCTGTATGCACGAGTTGCAAACTCGCGCTAGCGGTGCTAGCGGTGGACATTGGAAACAGCAAGAATACCTTTATTTAATTAATCGAATAAGAATTTCAAAAAATGCAAGTGCTGTTATTACTACACCAGTAACAATGCTACCAATACCTTTCACTCTATTTATAATTACGTCAGATTTTTTCATATTAAACCCAGCATAAATTACATATATTCCAAATAAAAATATTCCTACTATATAAATCATTATTCAACTTCTTTAGGCGGGACAAATTTATCAACAGCTTTTTCAGATCCATCTTCAATCATATCAGTAAGACCTTCAACCATTCCTTGCACAGGAACTGTAGTACCACTTGGTGTTATCTTACCAATGGCTTGATTAATTACAAAATTTCCAAAAGCTTGAGCTACTTTATTTGGATTATCATCTGCCCAACCTTCAGCAACATTTGCCACATTTTTTAATTGATCGCTAGCAGTTTTTAACGCAAATCCCGTCAAAAAACCTGTACCTGAAACTCCTGCTCCAACACCTGTCCAGGATGATGTAACAGCAAGAATTATAGATCCTGTTAATACACCATTGCCGGTATTATCCAAATTTGTAGATGCTTGATCTATAAATCCTCTATTCTGCTTAATTGTAATTCCTGTTTGCTTTTTAACTGCATAATATTTTTTTACAGTCTCGGTTTTAACACTAGATATTTTATCAGTTGTTGCTTGCATACTTTTCGTGTAAGTATCATTAACCTTTTCTATTATGTTGTTATATCCAGACTCTGAAGCTCTTACAAAATCCATCACAAAGGCAGGTTCTAGGCCGTCTAAATCAATTGCTTGAATAGGAGTATTTGCTGCGAACTGATAAGGAGTTAATTCAGGATAATCTTTTGTTAATGGGTCTACACTTAAGAATTTTCCAATAACTGGATTATAAATCCTAAAACCGTAATCATATGTTGATCCTACACTACAAATTCCTTCTAAATCTTTTTCCTTCCCATTAAACCGGACCTGTACACTCCAATTTCCAAAACTGATTTTGCTCAATCTTACCTTATCAAAGTCACACTTCCATTTAATTGGTAAGGGCCTTTAAATTCATCGATTTTTCCTTCGTAGGTGATGATATATGGATATGATCCCATTGGCATCTCTTCTCCTCTGTATGTTCCATCCCAGGC
>JACMRH010000199.1 GCA_014376535.1 Cytophagales bacterium
AATCATTATGCTTCGAGCAGATCTTTATATTACTTTTTCCTTGATGAAAAAGTAACAAAAAATCAAGGCTGTTGAATAAAGTGCTAAATTTCTTTCCCACGCGCGAAATCCTGCGAACTGGCGGTTTTAAAAGAACCAGCAAGTTCAGGCTATCGGACTGGCAGTCTTTCTTTCCCCTCCCGCTAAAAGCAATTCTTAACGCCCCTTCTTCAAAGGCCGCAATCAGTTTCGGATTGGACGGGACGAGTTGCCGGTAGAGTATTTTAATTTTGCAAGTTATCTAAATCTCAAATATCATGTGGCGCGGGGACCATCGAAGGCCAGTGTGAATCTTACTTTTCTGGAAGGTGGAAGGGTTTGTGAAAAAGAAAAGTAAGATTTTTGGCGTTCGTGCCTTTTTTTGGCATCAAAAAAAGTAAGAGCAATGAACTTGATAAGTTCTCTCAAATCCATTTTGTATAGTAGTTTTCTCTCGATGAAAAAGTACCAAAAATCAAAGCTGTGGAATAAATGGGCTAAATTTCTCTTGCCTTCATACGAAATTCTTAGTTCCGTTGTGTGTTAAGAGTTGTGAATGATATTAGATTTGAGTATATCATGACCATTGCAGCAGTCTAAATACTAAATACCCAATACTCAATACTATTACAATTTAACCAAAGCTCCATCTTTTTCTGCTATCAGGATATCATAAAGATCTTCAGTAAGGCAAAATTCAATGTCTTTGTAATTATTCAACCTTGCAAGTCTCTTAAAGTGGGTCGAATCTTCAAGGTATTGCATCATATTATATCTTGCTGATTCATAAATCCTTTTGGCCATCAGCGCAGAATCACTTTCATGGCGGTAAACTCCTTCCAGGCCAGAAACCAGGGATCCGGCAAATAAGGTATCTTCCATATTGAAGCTTCCTCTCCAGCCGGAACATAATACCAAAACATGACGCTCTTGCTTTGCCAGGTATTTGATGATAGCTGTTTTGTTTAAAAAAGATCCGATCATTACCAGGGTTGCGGCCCTTGATTTTGTAATTGCGAGAGTGCCATTTGTTGTAGTCACAACTATGGTTTTACCTTTGAAGGAAGAATCCATGTAAGAGAATGGAGAATTACCCAGATCAAATCCTTCTGCGGTCTTTCCTTCCCTTTCAGCTGCGGCTAAAAATCCTTTGTTTTTATATTCCATGCACTCCTCCAAAGAAGCTACCGGGATGATGCTTTGAACGCCATTTGCAAAGGCTGTGGTCATACAGGATGTAGCGCGTAAAATATCTACTACTACCACTATTTTTTCTTCTAGTTTATATAAATGCAGAAGGTCTGGGCTTATGCAAACGTCTATTGATTTCATTTAGTATTGAGTATTAAGTATCAAGTATTGAGACTAGACACCTGCATTAACAAAAGGAGTTTTAACAACGACTGCCTTTATAGCTTTGTCGCGGATACCTATATATATTTCACTTCCTGGTTTTGATAAGTTTGTTGGAACGTAGCCCAATCCAATTCCATGATTAAGAACTGGAGAAATGGAACCTGATGTTACATCGCCAATTTTATTTCCGTTTGCATCCAGAATTGGATAATGCGCCCTTGGAATTCCTCTTTCCTGCAATTGAAAGCCAACTAACTTTTTAGAAACTCCGTTTTCTTTCTGCTTTTGGATTTCTTCACAATTGATAAAATTCTTGGAGAATTTTGTAATCCAACCCAGGCCACCTTCCAATGGAGAAGTGGTATCATCTATATCATTTCCATAAAGACAATAACCCATTTCTAGTCTTAAAGTATCTCTAGCACCCAATCCTATTGGTTTTATGCCAAAATCTTTTCCGGCATTCATGATAGCATCAAATACCTGTACGGCGTGTTCATTTGAAACGTAAATTTCAAAACCTCCTGCACCAGTATATCCTGTAGCAGATATAATTACATTCGAAAATCCTGCAAAGTCACCAACTGCGAATGTATAGTATGGCATATCTGACAGCTTTACAGATGTTAAAGTTTGTAATGTTTGCGCGGCTAGTGGACCTTGAACAGCAAACAAGCAAGTCTGACCGGAGCAATCTTCCATATGGGCATTGGCCTGGTTGTTTGATTTAATCCAGTTCCAATCTTTCTGAATGTTGCTGGCATTCACAACCAGCATGTATTTTTCATCACTGAATTTGTAAACCAATAAATCATCGACAATTCCTCCTTTATCATTAGGAAAACAGGAATATTGAATTTTACCAGATTCTAATACTGAAGCGTCATTGCTTGTCACATATTGAATCAACTCAAGAGCATTAGGACCTGTTATCTGGAATTCTCCCATGTGGGAAACATCAAAAATACCAACATTATTTCGAACGCACATGTGCTCTTCAAGGTCTGATGAATATCTTACAGGCATTTCAAAGCCCCCAAAGCCAACCATTTTGGCACCTAAGGCAACATGTTTATCGTGAAGTGGGATTCTGATAAGTTCCATGGAGAAAACGTTTAAATTTTAGATTTTAACGAGACCAGGAAATATTAATTATCTCCCTTTAACCCAAATTAAAAATCGGGTGCAAAGGTAAGGAAATTATAAATTTATGAATTCATAAATTTATGAATTCATAGTTACCAGCTTGTGAGTAGTTTGAGGAATTTGAACTCGGCTTCATTGGCCCACTTTTGGAATTCTTCCTGTTTGCTTTTGTGTTTAGGAAGGTAATTCACCAACAATGACATTTCAAATTTGTCACTTCTTATCCCAGCACCGGCTTTTACTGCATCAATTGAATTACAAAGTTGCTCGTAATGATTGGCTGTAGGAACCATCATAACTGGTTTGCCCATAAACATAGCCTCGCAAATAGATTCAAAGCCTGCAGTGCTGACAAAGCCAGAACAACGGCTCATATGATCAAGAAACTTTACATCGTTTAATTTATGAAAAACAAGGTTTTCATGTGGACGATATTCAGGTTCAGCACCTTTTCGGTCCCAAAAACAAACAACAGAGATGTGTTTGTTGTTTTTATGCCATTCTATAATATCCTCTCCATAACCGTCATTCACAACATACCCCAAAATAAAATCATCTTTTTGGGTTTTGATGTCAATAACTTCTTGTCTTAATAATGGAGGAACAACATAAATATTCTTTTTAGGTAAATCCGGCATTCGGATAAAAGAAAGTGCCAGTTTCAAATCTGCCTTTGCAGAAGAAACCATTGTATTGTTGTTAAATAGAAATCTGTCCATCATATGCCCTGATGGAAAAGGAAAATCTGGATGCTCAAGAAGGAACTGGTGACCTACACAGACATACTTAAAATTTCTTTTTTTCTTATAGAAGAAAGAATAAAGTCCCGCTAACAAATCATAAAAATTGATGATTATATCTGGTTTGTATTCTTCCACTACTGTATCAATATCTTTCAGGTTGCGCAGGTATTTTTTATACTGAACAATATTAGAAAAAAGGGTATCCGCTAATTTCAAACCCTTATTTTTTGGATCTAATACAAAATTGGGGCTTTGAAAACCAATAACAGGCGCTTGGATTTTTTCAGTAAAAAAAGCAGGTATTTCTCTGCGTTCACTTTTACCAATTAAAGCAGCACAAACAGTGTGGCCATGTTTGGTTAACATATTTCTTAAGGCAATTGCCTGTGTCATATGTCCTCTTCCTTCTCCTTGAACAATAAAAACGAACTTCATATCGAAAAATTTCGCACAAAAATGAGTAACAATTAGTTAGCATTTACTACCACAGTGTTTTGCTTTTGTTAAGGAATTATCACTAAGTGTTTAAGAACCTAAAGCAACGACCTTGTTCTCTTCCAGGTAATCAATAAAATCTTTTACTGATTGAGCTAAAAATACGTTACTGAGATCTATTTCCCCCAATGGCAATTGATAACCAGTAACGATATGTAAAATATCCGGATATTCATTGGCTTTCTTTTCAATCAGGTTTTTAGCTTCCTGAAGGCCCAGAGATGTAATTACGGTGAAACTATAGTCTGGTTTACAATATTCACATGCTTCTTGAAATTCGGGATAAGGAAGAGTCTGTCCAAAATAAAACACCCTAAACCCTCTTGACTTTAAAATGTAGGTTGCAAAAAGCAAACCAATTTCATGAAGTTCTGTTTCCGGTAAGTAAAGTAAAAATCTTTTTGCGGTAGATTTGAAATTGTGCTCCACTGTATCAATAGCCACAATAATTTTTTGCCTGATCAGACTGGAAATAAAATGTTCCTGGTACGGATTGATGGTACCTATCTGCCATAAAACACCAACTTTATTTAAAAATGGATAGATAATATTGACCATCGTATTTTCTAACCCAAATTGCATGACACATTTCGTAACTATTTTATCGAAGCGTTCCTCGTCAATATCAATCATACTAAGTACCATAGACTGAACTTGCTCCGGATATTTTAAAGCATCAGAGGAGATAGCAAAAACCTGATCAATGATGTCTTTGTCAGACATTATTGCTATTTTGGATATTTTATAACCGTTTTGGTTTAAGAGGGAGATATTCAGAATCCGTTTTAAATCATCATCATCATAAAACCTGATATTTGTGTCAGTTCTTTTCGGAGATATAATATTGTATCGCTGCTCCCAAATACGCAATGTATGGGCCTTGATTCCGGAAAGGGTTTCAAGGTCTTTTATGGAATAGTTGCTCAAACTCTTTTAAGTTATTTTTGAATACGTGTTTGTGATGTTGTTTGATTTGTAATACAACAATAAAAAATAAAAATTGTTTACTAATCTTGTAACAACCTAAACATTAATACAAAGCTACAAAAAACATCAGTTGTGAAATAAATACAATTAAAGAGATAAACATATATGTTTTAACCTTTAAAAATTTTGCACCCATTGTCAGCAGAAAAGATAATACGAACCAGCTAACATAATTATAAACTGGTATGCTGTTCAAAGTCCAATGCCAAAATCCTAACTTTATAGCCCCTGGCTCCATGATTATATCCAGAAAAGTCATTAGAATAGCTGCAATTGATGTAGAAACAAGAATATTTACAGAAAAGTAGCTTGAAATTGAATGGGTTATATAAACCAGCATTATCCAGTTTATGCCAATTAAAAGTGGAATTCCTCCTAATTTCAGTCCCAGTACATTCCCATAATAATAATCTCCAAAAAGCAGTCCGGTATGCACTCCTATGTATTCCGCTGAAAAAGAAATTATAAAAGTCAAAAACAAAAAAATGACAAATTTTAAATTCCAGGATTTGTGTAGATACATTAATATACCAAAAACCAAAAGCAGATGAAAAGGTACCAAAATAACAAAAAGCGATTTTGTTGATTGGAATGCAAATCCAAATATTCCGACCAAATATGTTACAATAATTACAATGGCCGCTATCCGAGTTTCCTTCCTTTCCATTCCAGAGTTTTGGTATAAGAATTTTTTATTGACTTGAAAGATATTAAGGTTAAGGCAGCCATCTGACCGAAATGAAAGATTAGATTGTCCATAACAGATTGTCTGGAAGTAATACTTATACAGACACGGATCGATAAAGCAAAGAATAAATATATTAAGGATAAATTAATTGCTTTAAAAAACATACTAATTGGTATAACAATCACTAATAGCAGAAAAGCTGCCAAACCCAGTTTACTGTTTCCGAAACCTGAAAGAAGGTTTTTACTAAAACCCTTAATACCTTCGCTGTAAGAATTGTACATTCTGCAATACACCAGTCCACTGCCAAGCAAAGTTCTGCCTTTCAAACCATTACTCTTTATTTCTTGCATGATCCTGATGTCTTCTACTATCTCAGACTTACACATTTCATGGAAATAATACTTACGATAATCTATGGAATTAAACAGCATAAACTGACCATTTGCAGCCGAAAGAGACGGAGCATTGAAGTAATAGATAAAATCCAATGGCAATAAAGACAAAAGCAAGTAATGCATGATTGGAACTGTTAATTTCTCCCCCACTGAAATAATTTTCTGCTCAGGAAATATTGAAAGTAAACTAAGGTTATGTGTTGAAATTACAGAAAGTGCCTTATAAATAGCATCTTCTACCAGTAGGACATCTGCATCTAAAAACAACATTAATTGGCCTGAACTTGCTTGTGATAGTTGATGGCAAGCCCAATTCTTCCCTAACCAGCCAGCAGGCAATGGTTTGCCTTCTATAAGTTTAATCCTTGTATCTGATCTGGCAAATTCTGTTACAATATTCGAAGTCTGGTCTGAAGAATTGTCATTTAGGATGATCAATTCGAAATTTTGAAATGGTTGTTTCTGTAAACTTTCCAGGAGGAATCTAATTGTATGTTCTTCATTTCTGGCTGGAACCAGGATGCTTAAAAGTAATGATGAATTTTGAGTGGTGATTGATGAATTATTTGCTCCACGCTTGTCAAGTACAGGATTTGAAAGTAGATTGTAAGAAGCAACCAACAATCGCAAAACTGCAAATCCAAAAGAAAAGTAAATTAGTAACTCTGAAATAAAGTCCATTTCTGCTGTAATATTGGTAAAAGACCTTTAACGAAGAAATTGTTTTTTCGATCTGTATAATCTTACCTTCGTGTTTTACTCCTTATTCTTATGATTTTATTCAGCCTTACTGTAAATATAGACGACGAAATAGAAAATGAATGGCTCGAATGGATGCGCCAGACTTTCATCCCAAGTCTCTGGTTAACAGGCTTCTTTCAAGAGAAAAGATTTTTAAAATTATTAAATGAAGATCTTCAGGGCAATGGAATTACTTATTCTTTGCAGCTTACTTTAGAAGGAATAGGCAGGATGAAAGAATTTGAAGCCAATCACCTGCCCGATTTCAGAAACATGCTTTATGGAAAATACAGTGGCAGGGTAGTGGACTTTTTTACTATCCTGGAAACTGTAGATATTGCCGTGGATTAATTACATTTTTTTTCAGATTACTCCTATATTTGTCACCTTTTTAAATCATCATATGAAGAAGATATTTATTGGAATTATAGCACTACAGCTGGTAACAAATATGCTTGCTACAGCTCAAACAGTCCCCGTTCCTAACAAAGGGCGTTATAGTTTCAATTTTAAAGGTACTTATTTTGAAGTTGACCCAAAATCAGGGGGAAGGATCAGTTCATTTAAAATCAAAAACAAAGAGCTTCTTTACACAGATACTACAGGAAAAAACAACAATTGGGGTTCAACATTCTGGCCTGCACCGCAATCAGTCTGGGGATGGCCACCACATGATACGCTGGATAGTTCTCCCTATTCTGCATCAGTAAAAAGTGGCGTATTGACTATCAAAAGCATGGACAAAAAGCAAGGTTTGCATTGTCGTTTTGAAAAAATATTCAGAATGAACGAGGCTGACCAGTGTGTATCAGTGACTTACAAAATAGTAAATACCGGTAAAGTAGCAGATACACTTGGTCCCTGGCAAATTGCAAGAATTCCTTCAGGCGGACTTACATTTTTTCCTAAAGGCCTGTCACTAGCTAAAGGGAAATTATTACCTCTAATGAAAGACATAAATGATGTTTCATGGTTTGTATACGATTCAGCTTATATTTCCAAAGATCCAAATGCTGTCCCTAAACTATTCAGTGATGGAACCGAAGGTTGGATTGCCCATGTAAACAAAGACAGAAACCTGATTGTGTTCAGGTTTGAAGATACTCCGGTTGAGCAAAAATCACCGGGAGAAGATGAGATTGAAATTTACACCAATCCAAACCTGACCTATACTGAAGTAGAACCTCTTGGTCCATACAAGATCATTCCGGCAGGACAATCACACTCCTGGACTGTAAAATGGTACGCCAGACAAGTGCCAGCCAACATTGTAATAAAACCAGGCAATCAGGAACTGGCAAAGTTTGTAAGGGTGGTTATTGGTACTGTTAAAGAGACGGTTAGGAAGTAGATTAACTAATTTATAATGAAGCAGATAGAACTATTAATAATATGATAATAGATACTGCATATTTTGAAAGGTGTGTACGGACTTTGGAAAAAGCCCATTCATTATTGATAAATTCTGATCCTGAAGGCATTGATTACGAAATGTTTCGCTCAGCTTCCATCAAAGAATTTGAAATAATCCTGGAACAAGGTGGCAAATTATTACGCAAAATATTGAAGCCCTATTCGCATTCAGATAAGGCTATAGACCAGTTATATTTTAAGGATGTGTTTAGACAAGCTGTTTTACGAAGCATTCTTGATTCTGATACATGTGAAAGATGGTTGCTATACAGGGATCTTCGAAATTCTACAGCACATGATTATGGAGTAAATTTTGCTGAAGATACTCTAGTTCTATTGCCTCAATTTATAATTGATGCTTATAACCTTGCAGAGATAATCAAAATGAACAACAATGCTGCTCAGGAATAAGGACAGAGAGTCCTTAATTTCTATTTTTTCTCAAATCGATATGCCTTTTGAAGTTTGGGCCTATGGAAGCCGGGTAAACGGAACGGCCCATGATGGCAGCGATCTTGACCTGGTATTGCGAAGCAAAAATGGAAAGGAGATACCTTTCGATATTTTTATGGTTTTAAAAGACAAAATCCAGCAAAGTAACATCCCAATAATTGTAGAACTCTTTGAGTGGTCAAGGCTTCCGGAAAGTTTCCACAAAAATATTGAAGCAAGGCACGAGGTGCTATATAGAAGTCAAGTTTCGTCTGATTAGGAAGATAATGAAACAATTGAATGAGGTTGCAGTTGTGCAACCTATAATTTAAACTTTTGAAAATAACAATGGTAATGGTTAAAAGTCTGCAATTAATTAATAGCTAAACTTACTTCCCCAGGAGGCAGTTGGATAGTCAATGATCATTTGTCCTTTCCCTCCTTTAATACCAGCAACCAAATTAAATTGAACGTTTATAATGTTAGAAATATTCTTTCTTCCATTTCCATATCCTAAAGTCTTATCTAAGCCATCAACAGGATCTACATAAGCGGCCTTTGTAAAGTCACTGTACTTAAAAGAAAATAATTTCCAACCTGTAAAATCAACTACAATAGACTTTTCATAAGATTCATCACCTTGTTCATCTTCATAATAGCCGCTATTATTATCATCCTCTTTTATAATATAATTTATTTTTGAACCATCATTGTTACCATAAACAAATACATTAAAATACAAATTGTCTGGTGTTCCAGCTTGTTCCAGTAACTTAGTTACATTTTTACCATATTTGGATGGTAAGCCACATATGACTGGTGTATCCCCAAAAGTAAGTCGGTTTCCTGCACTTGAAGAATCTTTAAGATTAACAGATTGAAGTCTTCCGATATAATAATCGGGACCAGATTCAGTTTGCATGCGCGTTGACAGGTCTTGCCCTTTCAAATAGAAAAACCTGGAGTCAGTTAATCCTCCTTGATATTTTGCA
>JACMRH010000200.1 GCA_014376535.1 Cytophagales bacterium
GCCAACTCCTTTAGCTTTCAGAGCAATTAATGCAGTAAGGGCACGTGCAAGAAATGGTGTTGCAGGAGGTCCTATCAGGTTAATACCTGCAGACTATTCAGTTGCTGATGCTGCATCAAAAGATGCATTCCGCACCCTTTTGTATAAAGAGCGTATTCTTGAATTTGCATGTGAAGGCGAAAATTGGTTTGACTGGATAAGAACCGGGCAACTGCAAAATCAAATAACATTTCAAGGACGTCAACAATATTATAAACCAAGGTTGGTATTCTTCCCTAAACCGCAAGCACAGGTTACATTATCTAAAGGTAAAATAACGCAAAACGACGGGTACTAAATTAAAACAAATCAAATAATGCTCTTAAAAACCGGGGTCCCAGTACCCGGTTTTTAAGTGGTTTCTGGCAAAATTATAATTCAAGAATCTATGAATTTATAATTCCCTATAGAGTTGTATATATTACATTTAAACGTTGGTTTTTTCTAAAAAAAGACTAAAAATTTTTCTATATGAAAAAGTTGTTTGCCTTCTCTTTATTGGTTATTGCATTTGCATCAGCAATGAGCCAAACCTTATCTACGGTTCCTAATGGTTTGCGTTTGATTTCTCCCTCTCATTATTCATATGGCTGTGCTGTAGCTTCAGACGGCACTGTCTATTTTACTGAATTTAATCATCAGCAATTGCGACAGGTAAATACGAATGGCACTATTTCAGTAAGGCAAATGGGTATTTCTGGTATGTTTGGCCTTGCAATGGATACAAGTAATAATCTTTTTGTTGGCAGGGATTTGGGTGATGTGGGGAACCCCAGTAAGATTACTAAAATTACACAAGCAGGTGTGCAAACAGAAATTGTAACAGGAATTACGAGGCCGAGGCAAATTACAACAGATGCAACTGGCAACGTATATTTTTCAACTGAATCCCCTTCAAGTATTTCAAGATGGAATAAGGCATCTGGCACAGTTGACATTTTAGTGAGTGGTTTATCTTATGCTGCTGAGGGAGTAGCTGTTGCTTCAGACGGCACTGTTTATTTTAGTGAATACGGAGACCCTCAGGCTGGTGTGGCTGGCACAGTTAAAAAGCGTGCCACTAATGGCACTATTACAACATTGGTAAATACTGGTATCTGGCGCTGCAGAGGATTAATAATAAACAGCTCCAACGATTACTTGTATCTGTGTACAGAAGCAGACCAGGCAGACCATGGTAATTCTGGCTTGCTCGCCAAAATAAAAATTTCAGATGGCACATGGACAAAAGCATTAGAAGGTATTGATTACCCACAGTTTCCTTCTGCGGCAAGTAATGGGAATATATATTTTACTTTAACGAGAGAAAACTGGTTGGTTATGTACAATCCAACTACCACTACTACAGAGAGTAACTGGAGCGATAATTCTAATGTTAAAATTGGTATTAGTGAAGGCACATGGTCTTCCGGTGGCGCAGGCACATCATTAAATATAAAGGTAGGGAATGCACTTGTTTTAAGTGGTAATGTATCTGCATCAGTAACTAACGGCACCGTACATGGCTGGATAAGAGTACCTGAAAACCTTCTAGCACTTGACACATCAGAATTATATACTCCCTGTTACCCTGCCGAGCATCCCACTCCAGGTATATTCCGGCTGCCAAAAGTTATTTATGAAACAAACTCAGGCAGTTGTTTAATTTCAATAATTGCATTAAGAGACCATATAGGTCAAAGATGGCCGATGCAAAATGTAGGAACCTGCAATGAAAGCCCTGCGGCTGGATTTAGTGAGAAGCCGCTCGGCTATCTTGTATATTTTGCCTGGAATAATACTAATAGGGTAAATACAATTCTTTCTCCGTCCTATTCTGAAACGGGCGATGTAACCAATATTATTAAAGGAAGCGAACCAGGTTGGATTTATAGCGGAACACCTTTTAATTCTTCATCACAAACATGGTTAAATGCAGGAAAGTACAACAGCACACCGGCATCATCTTCATGGGCTGAACAGGACTTAGGTGCCTTTTCCGGCAAATCAAAATACATATACGTAATGTGGCATAAGAATGGTCCGTACAGGCCAAATGCTGCAAAAGTGAGATTGTATGATTATACGGAAGAAAGAAGCTTAATAACAAGCGACCAGACAAAATATGCAAATAATCTTGACTACGGTGATGACAGGTTTTCAGGTTGGCTTTTAGTAGGGCAAAAAAAGGTGAATATAACGCCTAGCACCAAATTGCGTATTTATCAGGATAACCCAGTTGGTTCAACAGAGTATCTACAAAGCGATGCGATACTTTTATCTGACTATCCAGTTTTTGACAATACTTCCTTAGGTGCTGCCACTGATTTTGAAAATAATCCTGTTTTATCCGTAAGCAGTTCCGGCTCTACTGGGGTTGGCAGCCATTGGGGTATGCAGGGAATCGGCTATCAATACACAACTACAAATGGGAAATCTTTTGCAGCAAATATTGATGCCAATGTTGTAAATGATTTGCCTTACGGGAATTATTATGTAGAAGTTTCTTGGGATTATCTTAATACTGATAATGTAAATGTTACCAATGCAAAATATACAGTTAGTGGAACCCAAACAAGCGATGTTATTAATCAAAACAGGTCTGCAATAAATCAGGGAGGGTCTTTTGTACAAGGAAATTCTGTTGGCACATGGTCTGGTTTTTACAGGCTTAATGGTACATTTTCACATACTGCGGCAAGCCCATTAACTGTAAATTCCAGTTACAGCACAGCTTTATATAGTACCAAAAGATTTGTATTTGATATGGTAAGGTTTGTTCCTGCATTTGCCACGCAGTACAAGCAGGCTAATAATAATACCACTGCACCTTTAAACCATGACAAACTATTTTCAATAAATAATTATCCTAATCCATTTAAGTCAGTAACGACCTTAAATTATTCTATACTACAGGACGGGAAAGTATCAATTAAAGTACTTACTTCCACCGGCTCAGAAGTTGCTACACTTGTAAATGAATATAAAATGAAAGGGGCATACAGGGTTAATTTTAATAAGGGAACACTTAAAGCAGGATTGTATTTTTATTCAATCAGTATCAATGGGAAATTTATGTCAAAAAAAATGATACTTCTTTAGATATAACCTAATTACTTTAAAGAAATTTTTAAAAGAAGATATATGGCCAGGCACTTTAGTTTATTTTTTATTGTGATTTTCAATATTGTTTTAGTCAAAGTAAACGCTCAGAATAAAACCCTGAACTACTCTGTTGATTTAAGGGTTGGCATCATGGGAGCTCCATCCTTTCCATTGGTGGAATGGAATGATAAAAATGTACTTGAATTAAAGAACAGGGGTTTTAATACTATGCAGTTAAACATTGCCTGGGGGTACAGGCCCGATGACAATCCCCTCAATCTGGAAGATGTGTTGGTGCTGCCGAAAAAATTCGAGTTGCCGGTTGACATTGATTCTACATTAAACATAAACGTTGGTTCAAGTAAAACTTTTATCCGTTCACCTGATAAAATTGCGGCAAGGGCAAAGGAATTAAAGCACAGAATAGCGATGTGTAAAAAATACGGTTTAAGAAGCATCTTCCATTTTGGTGCCCCTTTTGTTGCATACTCTCCTGTAGAACCACTTTCTCAGTGTATTTCTAACCCACTGACGAATGAGCGTTATGTAACATTGCTTCAAAATTTTTACAAAGAATTCCCCGGTGTAGATGACATTTTAATTTATACCTACGACCAAAATGCCTGGTTATGCAGTGAAGTGGGCCCCTGCCCTTACTGCCATGGAAAACCATTGGATAAACGTGTGGCTGCATTTATCAATAAACTTGGACAAACATGGAAACAATTAAACCCAAAAGGAACATTATGGTGGGAGCCTTGGGAAATTTCTGCAGGGCAGGTTTATAAAACAATTGATTTGCTTGACCCAAGTTGCATAAGTTTATCTATTCATTCAAGTATTACAGAAGTGCAGGTAGCTTTTCCTGCAGACAGATGGTTTAAAAATGTGTTGAACAAAGCTGCTGAAAGAAAGATAAATGTATTATGTGAGCTTTGGCTTGGCGGAGCA
>JACMRH010000201.1 GCA_014376535.1 Cytophagales bacterium
GATATTTATATGCAGGACCATAAGAAGTAATGTTAGAGAAGATAGCAGTAGTTTTAGGAAGTAAAACTGTACCTGTACCATCACCAAGAGCTTCGTTATCAGACTCCAAGCTGTTTGAACCAGAAAAGTCAGCAACAGTATAATCTCTGAAAGCTACACCATTCTGAACTAAACCGCTGAAACCGTTATCAGTATCAAAGTCATCATCTATACCTTTGAAAGCGATAAGGTAACGTCCGTTTACAGAACCACCAAACCATTCGAAAGAGTCATCGTTAGCGTTAGACACCTGTACGTTTTGGAAAACTGTACGACCACCTACAGCACCTAAAGTGATACCGTTAAGTTCTTTGTTAGGCTCGAAAGCGAAACCTGCGAACTCAACACGTAAGAACTGGATAGTACCTGAATTGTCTTCAGCGTTTGTTCCTCCATAAGTAGCACCATAGTTACCTTCTAAAGCGATGTTAGTACCCAAGTTGGTAATACCATTTCCGCAGATAACCAATCCACCCCAGTCACCTCTGTTACGGGCACCCTGGATTTTACAAGAGGTCATTACAACAGGATTGGTAGCTAAACCCGCAACATTTAATTTAGCACCCTGCTTGATAATGATAGCAGATGTATCTAAAGGACCAGGAAAACCCATTACGATAGTTCCTGCTGCAAGTTGAAGTGTTGTGTTAGGTGCAACGCGTACCAGATCTCTTACGATGTAGATCGTATCTTTAGACCATTGTACAATTCCACCCGGGTTTCTGATAACCGAAGTAGTGTCATTTCTGTGTACACCTTGTACAAGTTTAGTTTTACCAAATGCACCAGGGCAACCTGGGTAAGTACCTACTTGTCCATAAGACAAAAGGCATGTGCCGGTAAGGGCAGTTAATAGAAGCGTAAGTTTTTTCATTGTTTTTTTTTAATTGTTTAATTACATGAACAGCACATAGCATTTAAAAGCGATCGCAATTTATGTTCTTAATGTTACCTTCTAGAGTAGCCAATATCATCAAATCTTTAAAAAATTCACCTGGAAGACCATGATGATTACCTTAAATTTATTTATTGAGCCTTCCGTAAAAGACTCTTTGTGTGTTCCAAAAAACCTAAACAAACACTTCTATTTTCATCCTGGACTTGTTTTCTTTTTAAAGATCATTGCCATAAAAGATGTATCGGTCTGAAAAGTTAAAAAGTTTTGTAAATCTTTAAAAGTAATAATAACATAACATCCAGTTAACGTAAATGATGTAAGGTTTTGGATAAGTTTGCGATATTTTAAATTTATCAATTTCGACATTCCTAATTTAGCATGAAATTTTCAAAAGGCTTTCTCCTTGTATTCTTCCTTCTTGTATTTTCTTCAGATCTTTTCTCTCAGACCGGCAGCTTGAGGGGAAATGTTTCAGAAACATTTGCTGGTAAAAATGAACCCATTATCGGGGCCATCATATCATTGGAAGGTACTGACAAAGCAGCTGTCAGTGACACAGCCGGGCATTTTTTTATACAAAACATTCCACCTGGGAAATACGATGTGAAAATAAGTTATATAGGTTATAATCCTAAAACCATTAAAGGCGTTGAAGTAAAAGACGGCCAAACCGCCAACTTACCTAAAATACAGATTAATGAAGATGTTTTGACCACCGAGGAAGTAGAAATAATCGGGACCAGGGATAAAGGAAGCGACGTATCCATGATCCAGGAAATCAAGACCCTGGATGTGGTAGCCAGCGGAATATCCAGTGAACAGATAAGAAGAACAATGGACAGAGATGCAGCGGATGTTGCTGCAAGAGTTTCCGGGGTTTCTGTAGTAGACAACAGGTTCGTAATCGTAAGGGGACTTTCTGAACGGTACAATGCTGTTATGATCAACGATGTGCTCGCTCCCAGTTTTGAACAGGATGTAAAATCATTCTCACTTGATAACATCAGGAGCAATTTTATAGACAGGATGATCGTGTACAAATCTCCATCCCCAGACCTTCCGGGAGACTTTGCCGGGGGTGTTGTAAAAATATTTACTTTAGGGATGCCTGTAAAAAACGAATTCAGCGCAGGTTTTTCTTCTTCCTACCGTCAGGGAACCACATTTAACGATTTCAAAAAATTACC
The DNA here is from genome assembly GCA_014376535.1 of Cytophagales bacterium. Classification (GTDB taxonomy): domain Bacteria; phylum Bacteroidota; class Bacteroidia; order Cytophagales; family UBA9547; genus UBA9547. The sequence goes on from JACMRH010000201.1 coordinate 2,125, forward strand.
CCAGGGCAAAAATGGCTGGCTGGGCTACGACGACGGCACATATAGTTATCCAAAAGCGCTGCCTCCTGATTATAACACAGGTGGGGGGAGCATTAAGTACGACGCTTTTAAGATAGGGTCAAATTTCAGGAATGACACCTGGACACCAACCGATACGAAAGCTGATCCTGATATACGGTTTAACATCAACAATGGCTACCGACTCAAATTAGGCGGAAATAAAGTTTTAGGAATTGTTACGGGGATAAATTATTCCAAGGTTATGGAAAAATGGAATGATGCAAGGCAAGCCCTTTTTGATGCTGTGGATTCTAAAGGAGGTAGCGCTCCTCTATTAACATTCGACAACCTTGATGTAAGTGCAAGAACAGTTAGGTTTAGTGCATTACAAAATTTTGTTCTTCAGTTAAGAAATTCCAATTCGATAGAATGGAAAAACATGTACACCCATACGGGCTTAAACAGGTACAGGAATGCTTACAGATATGGTGTTGTACCGCCTGCTAGTCTCGATGATAAGCCTACAAAAATAGTGAATTATAATTCTGATGTGAGTGTAGCGAATTCGTTTGGAGGCATCTATACATCACAATTAGTTGGTAAATTTTTAGTACGTAAAAATACAGATGTTAATTGGATAGTAGGATATGCAAAGGCTGAAAGAGATGAGCCTGACTTAAAAAATTTCCAGTATAATCAAGACCTGACAGATGGGAGGTATAGTTATAGAGTCACATCTGGTAGTCCGACTCCTGTTAATTTTGGCCGCATGTTTTTTAAAACTGAAGAGTTTGTACGAACCGTTTCAACGGACATAAGCCACAGGACAGTGGTTGATTTTCTAGGTCAAATTGAGATGACTTTAAAAGGAGGTTGGTATCTTGAAAATAAAACAAGGTCATTCGGTTTAAGGACCTTTGGATATACCCCTCAATTAGTAGGACCAAGCGGAAAATACAATGATGCTGACATAAGCGATCTTTCCCCAGATAATTTTAGCAAAGAGTCCACCTGGAATAACTATGATGGGCTTGCTATTTCACCAGCTAGTCAAAATGGTGCATATACTGCTAAAACTGATCTTTATGCCTTTTACGGAATGACAAAGTTAAACTGGAACGAGAAGTTAACCGTAACTGGTGGAATGCGGCTTGAAAATTATACAAGGCTTATAGTAGGGAGTCAATTGTTTGTTCAAAACTGGTTGCCTTCAATAAACGCAAGCTATAATTTCAGCAAAAAAATGCTGGTACGTGGTTCCTTTGGTAAAACTGTTAACAGACCTGAACTGAGAGAGGCCGCTAGATTCACTACCTACGATTACTATGTTAGAACAAATATCAATGGAAATCCGAAACTGAAACCTTCGTTGATAAATAATTTTGATCTTCGCTTAGAGTTTTATCCAAGCCCTGAACAGGCTTTTACAATCGGGGTGTTTTATAAAGAGTTTCAGAAGCCGATTGACAGAATTTTAATACAACCAACAAATAATGAAAAGTTGATTAGCAACTATGACATTTCATTTTTAAATGGTTCACGAGGATATAGTAAGGGAATAGAAGCCGAAGCCAGGACTTCATTCAAAAACATTTTATTAATCAAGGACAAGGACTACTTAAAGAACTTTTCTTTAATTTTTAATGGCTCTCTTCTACAAAGCAGAATAATCTACGATCAGGAAAGCCTTGCAGAAAGCGGTGTATTGGGTTTAGAAGATTCAGGTGAAATGGATCACATAATAAAAAACAGAGAAAGGTTCCTTTCTATGAATTCAAAGAGAACCTTGTTAGGTCAGTCCCCCTACATGATCAACGCCGGACTAACATACAAAAACGACAAATTTAAAAACATGGTAAATATTTCTTATAATGTGTTTGGTACACGTCTTTTTGCTGTAATTCCAGGTTTAGGGGCAATTTATGAAGTACCGCGCCATGTAATAGACCTGGCTATTACTCAGAATATTGGAAAAAACATAGAAATAAAATTTGGTATACAGGATATTCTTAATCAGAAGATCCAGTTTATGCAGGACCTCAATGACGATGGGAAAGTGAAAAGAGTGAAAGGAACTGGATATGAGACAGATTTAAATAATAGCAAAACGATCTATCAAAATAGTTCAGGGGGTTCTTCAAATATTTATACTACCTCTGCACCTTCCAGCGCTACACCCTTGCAATTAAAGACAAATACCTATGACGTTAAGGACACAGAATTTTTGGGTTACAAAAGAGGCTCTTATTTTACTTTGGGTGTAACGTTGAGGTTTTAAAACCTTTGTAATTATGTGATATGACCATTGTTTTACTTGCTAAGAAACCTGAACTGCACACAATTCAGGCTTCTTTTATTATTCTGATACTACAATTTAAAATTTCAATCTGGTAAGATATTATCCGCATTTGGTTTATCACACTTGTGGAAGTACAGAAGATAAAAACATTGAAGATGTTGCGAACAAACAAGACAAGACCTTATTAAATACCTAATTAAAGGATATAAAATGTAACGTGTGGAATTGCAGTAATCTAAAGACTCTCCTTCGGATTCTGCGCATAGAGCAAAGAATTCAGAGGGGTTTAAGGCTAAAATTATAATATATGCAATAATTTAACCCCTATCCCCATCCACCTTGCTCGCTGCGCAACATCCCAAAGAAACAAGCAGGCACAAGAGTACAAAGGTTAAGAGAGTAGCTTATCACCCTTGACTTAAAGTGATTGCAAATCCTTTTATTGAAATAATTTCTTATCCAGAGTTCAGGCTAATTTTTTAAATTTTAAAAGCCTTGTAGCCGTTGTCTAACAGTTATCATGCTATAAAACTCAAGCTGTCCCGGGCTTTGTTTCCTATCGGTTCTGTACATGTGTCAAACAACACCTTCAAAATTGCTTTTAACCCGCTATACACATGCTGTCTTTGTTCTTAAAACAGGCGTAATAAATCACAGGTCAAGGCATTTTACATCTATATCTATAACTGTGATAATTAAAGAAGCACATGTAGGAGGTTTAAAATAATCTCCTGCTATACAAATGAATTGATTTTAGATTTAAGCTTTATTCATTAGGGAACTGGTACATGCTCTTTATTAAAAGAAACTCCATAGATTGGATTGTAAAATGGAACACAATCGAATAGAGCGATTTTTTTCAAGCTGTACAAAGGACAATACAATCATAATGATGGAATCAGATTGTATAAACAAGTTTCCAATTGGGGAAGGGTAGGCTTTTTGAAATCTATCAGGAAAACCAAGAAAAAATCCCACGGCCCTTTAAGGACCATGGGATAAAAATAAAACTAAAAAAATTACTATTTATTCTATTACTATTTTAGAATGGGACCCGCTAAGGCCTTTGATAAAGTAAACGCCCTTCTTCAGATTTGACAAGTCTAAAGTATTAGTATTACTAAACGTACTAACCTCCTGGCCTGCAACATCTGTAACAACATAGTTTGAAACTTCATTTGTATGTATTACTCCTGACGTCGGATTGGGCCAGATTGTAAGGTTGGTAGAATTCATACTAGAAAAATTGTCATTCAGGTCAGTAATTGGATTTGGCAAGCAAGTGGTCCCCTGAGGATAAATATTTCTTACAGCTAATATTCTGGATTGGCTTGTGCCTTCAAATCCGTTTTCTACTGCAAGATAACTGTCATAACCTAGGCCGTTAGGAGCCTTTTTATTAGTAAGAAAAGTTCCTGAATTGGTGGAGAATGAACCACCGCTTAAAGATAAATTAGAACCTGCGCTTCCAGTTTGATACAATGTGTACTTATCAAAAGCATACGGTGCAATATCATTCATCAGAGGTGTTGCTTCATCGAATGACAGGGCACCTGCAAAAGTGTGTTCTATTTGGATAAAATAAGCTTCGTTCACTTTTGTCGAGATAGAGGAAGTACCCGGATTTCTTCCTAAAGTAATGTCTGGAACATTTTCCTTCACTGCAAGAATTGTATAAGTGAGTGATAAGCTATTGTCAACCAGGTTTATTACCTCAAATTTATCAGGATTCGAGAAGAAATAACCTCCTGTCTTACTTTTACCACCATCGGTAAACACAGACACGACTCCAGCTTCACTTAGAGATAAAACTCTTCCGTATGGATCTTTAAACTTATTATCAAACACTTTAGTCCCTGTAGAATCAAGTTTGCGCAAATGGTTGGCCAATCTACCTTTGAATATTTTAGCCTTGCTACTGTAAAGGTCCCCCGATTCATCGATACCTTTCTCTGAAATCAATAAAACAAAATTACCATCTACATCATCTGTGGTTACTGTAATATCCCCAACATTAGAAAACATGGTAGCACCGGCCTTCAAGGCTAGTTCTTTTGCAATTAAAAGTGAATCAAAAACCTGACTGTATTTAGGCACCATCATTCCCATGTCCGCATCAAATACTGAATCTACTTTAACACCAATAGGAATTGTGAACCCACCGGACCCATTTGCATTTTGTTTGTAAGCAAACAAGGTTTTTTCGCCATCACCTTGTCCTTTAAATTGTTCAACTGGAAAGTCCATTTGCAAACTTGAATTAATACTTTGTGTGGGTGAATACTTCATCAAAATGGAAGGATTGCCTCCGTACACAAAATAGATCTCTTCTCTAAACTGTGTGATTGCAGTAACCCCTCTACCTAATCTATGGACCTTCCCGATTACGTCTCCGGTAATACCGTCTATCTCTACCGGCCAGCCTAAAGCCTGGTGACGTTTAACTTTTGTTCCTGCCTTGATTACCGATCGGTCATTTGAAGGATAAGTAATGGCTAAAGGATAAGTAAAATCTGACGTATCAGAAAAACCTGTCAGGTCTTTGTTTGATCTTATATCCGTAACATCCTCAGTTACAAGTAATCTGTGGGTTGCATTGTCAACCGTCCCTCTGAAGCCGAAGCCTTTGTTGTTTACTGTTCCTCCAACACTTTTAAAATTTACATTTTTAAAGTAAACCTTTCGGTTGTTCATTCCGGTCAAAATGTCAATTGGTTCTGGTTTCCAGGCTTTAGAAACAGGATCTCTTCTGATTTTAAAAAATATAACACCTCCGCCATCTCCAGTGAGGGAGTCTTTCACATTGTTATCAATACTTGCAAATACAGAAGCTGTAGAATCTCCTTCGGAATTAGGAAGTGAAGCATCCTGAATTGAGTAAATGGAACTTATTTTTCCTTTGATTTTAGAAAACTTCTTCTTAGAATAATCGTACAAGGTACAATCAGCAGAAATTGCCAAAACATCAACATAGTCTTTCTTAGATTGATAATCGCCTCCAAAAATTCTGCAATCAAGATTGATCGATTTTCCGTTTGTACTTGGTTTAAGTTCATTGGAAAATTGTGCTGAGACTGGATCACTCAGGAACGGAATACATAACATAGCCAGGTAGATACTTTTTTTCATTTTCTTATTATTTAGTAATTGCACCAGCTACAAATATAGAACAACTTAACTTTTCGCAATTCAGCGGAGTGTTATCAAATTTTTAAAAAAGCAATCCAATAAATACTTTTTGGTTATAATTTGATAACATAAAGTTCATCTATAAAGAAAAAGCATTTTAACAAACCAGCATAGTTTATCCCCTACCAATATGGGATTTTTATCTTTGCTTACATCCGGGTTTAATTTTTTAAAGGAATTTTATATACCGTAGTCCTTTAAAAATTTAACTTTTGTGGCAGCATTTTAGAAAAGAGCAAAAAAACAAATAACATAACTGTACATTCATTAAGTTTTGAGAATGTTTGATGTTAGACATGACTTTTATATATTTAATGTTGAGCTTGATTATTTAACAAAAATATCTCTGAGTTTTGAATTTATTTACACTTATTATTTTTTATTTGATCTCAGCTGTGTCATTTGGACAAGTACAAACGAGAACAAATAATGCCGGCTTGGATTCTATTCCAAATAAAATAAACAGAGGACGTAGATTCCTTCTTACGATAAAGTCAAAAATTGAATTTGCCCCCACCTACACAAGTTCTAAGGTTCCATTCTGGTTTCGATCGAACAATTATGGAAATATACCTATCACCGGCCCTTCGATAGGAATTATTGCTGGATTTGAAAGAAATTATGCGAGACCGAAAAAAAAGCTGTTTGATTATGGTTTTGGCTTTGAAAGCCGCGCCAACATTGGCAACGCATCCGATATTAATATTATTGAAGGCTATGCAAAAGGAAGGTTCTGGGTTTTTCAGTTAAAGGCTGGACGGTCAAAAGATTTTACCGGTTGTGTAGATTCCACACTTTCAAGTGGTGCCTTCTCCGTTTCAGGTAATGCACTTGGAATTCCTAAAATCGAAATATCCGTACCGGAATTTTACACAATACCAATTCTTTGGAAACTTTTTGCTATTAAAGGCAGCTTCTCGCATGGATGGCTTGGAGAAGTCTCAACCAAAAAGAAAGATGTCGAAACCTATTTCCATCAAAAAACCTTTTACGGACAATTTGGAAGACCCAATTGGCGATTGAAATTTCTTGGAGGATTTAACCACCAGGTGTTTTGGGGAAGCGAAAAAGAACAAAATGGGGAAAAATGGAAGCAATCCCAAATAGATACCTATACTAATGTAGTGTTTGGCAATTCTACCCGATTGAAAGGTGTGGAAGTCTCTAAAGTTGGAAATGCCCTTGGAACGATAGATTTTGGAATGTTATATGATTTTAAAAACTTTAGGATCAAGGTCTACAGGCAGTTTTTTTACGATGTTGGGGCATTATACTACTTCGCAAATATCAGAGATGGATTAACAGGGATAACTTTTATAAATACAAAACCTCAAAAAAAACCTGTCCATTTTGATAAATTATTATTTGAATACTTTTATAGTCTTGACCAGGCAGGTTATCCCTGGTCTACCCCAACCCCATCTGGAGATGAAGATTATTATAATAATTATGTATATACACAAGGATGGTCGTATAATGGAGTCGGTTTGGGCAATCCATTTATTACCACTAAAGTTTTAGCAAGACCTGGGTATGATTATACTTCAAAAAATTATTTTGTAAATAACAGGGTAGAGGCATTCCATATGGGATTGATACTTTCAGTAAAAAAGATTAAAATTATAAGTAAGATTTCGTATTCAAGAAATTATGGAACTTTTGCAACCAGTATATATGGAAGGTCTACAGGAAGGAAAAAAGGACCTTCAAGAGGACTTTTTTTAGAAGTAGAACAATTATCCACAATGATTGAAGTTCAAGTGCCCTTACAGAAAAATTATAAAGTAGGTTTTGCCTTTGCTATTGATTATGGAGATTTATTTTACAATTCAACTGGAGCATTTGTAAAAATTGGCAAATACTTTTAGCGTGCATGTAAAAATTGGAATGATTGTGCCGAAACCCGCTTAACGATATAAAGTCATGGAGAATAACAGAAAAACCTTAGAGGTGTTAAATTATGTGGTTTACACCGATTTACTTGGTAAAATCAATTTAAAAGAAAAAACAGTCATAAATACAATTAATCAATATTCCTATTGTATTGCTGAAGAAGATCCTGAATTTAAAAAAGCATTAAAAGCCAGCGATATTTTGCTTCCTGACGGGGTAGGTATAACATTATCTGCCTTATTAAAAAACAAAAAGAAAATAGCAAAAATTGCTGGGGCTGACGTACATAAATACCTTCTTGAACAACTTAATCTAACTAAAGGAAAATGTTTTTACTTAGGAGCATCAGAAAGTACCTTAAATAAGATCAGGGAACGGCTTTCAAAAGAATATCCTGAAATAAATCTTAAAACATATTCCCCTCCTTATAAACCTGTTTTTACCAGCGAAGAAAGTGCCAGGATGATATCTGAAGTTAATTCATTTTGCCCAGATGTTTTATTCATAGGGATGACCGCACCCAAACAGGAAAAATGGTCAAATCAGTTTAGGGAACAATTAGATGCTAGAATTATTTGTTCGATAGGAGCGGTATTTGACTTTTATGCAGGAACAATAAGCCGTCCTCATCCTATTTGGATAAATCTCGGCTTAGAGTGGTTTGCGCGTTTTCTTAATGAGCCGAAACGCATGTGGAAACGATACTTTTATTATGGGCCAATGTTTGTATGGTTTGCAATGAAGGAAAAAACTTCGTTGTAAAAGTTTCTTTTAATATAAATTGGTAGTAGCCTGCAAACTGGGTTTCTTAATTCTATAAGTTCAAAAATTTTAATAGTATATGCTTATAAGACTGGTGAATAAAGTAAATAATCAGTTTTTAAAAAGTTTAAGTAAGTTGCTTTTCAGTAAATGTAAAAATATAGTTCTTTTAGGTTTTATATTAAGTCTATCTAATTGTAGTCAAAAGCACACAAATACAGACGCAAAAGTTTGCATTAAAGAAGAAGCAAACGGATACATACTTTATAAAAACAATGAAAAATTTATTATAAAAGGGGCTGCAGGCTTCTCTTATTTAAAAGAACTGAAAGAGGCAGGTGGCAACACATTACGAACATACGACACTACAAATTTGGGTGCCATATTAGACAGCGCGAATAAGTATGGGCTGTCAGTAATGGTTGGCCTACCAATGATCCATAGTAAGTTCATGAAAGAATTTTACGAGAAGGAAGAGCTTAAGAATAAGCAAATATTGGCGTTCAAAAATGTTATAAAGAAGTATAAAGATCATCCGGCTCTTCTCATATGGTGCCTTGGTAATGAAATTGATTTTCCCATAACAATTTTTAAATCTACATTTTATGATCACTTCAATGCTTTGGTAGATATGGTACATCAAGAAGACCAAAACCATCCTGTAACAACAACCCTTATTAAAAGAAGGCAGGTTTTAAGTCTTTTATTGAGAGTAAGCAGTTTGGACTTTATATCAATAAATGTTTTTGGTAAAATATCAACTTTTAAAAATGAACTTGAAGATTACAATTTATTTTGGAAAGGACCATTTTTGATTTCTGAATGGGGGGTCAATGGCTATTGGGAAACTGAAAAAACTGCCTGGGATGCTCCTATAGAAAATACAAGTACAAAAAATTCTGAAATTATTAAGGAGCGCTACAAATCTTTAATTGAAATAAATTCTTGGCCAAAACAAAGATGCATTGGAAGTATAGTTTTCTTTTGGGGTGAAAAACAGGAAAAAACGGGAACCTGGTTTAGTATGTTCATAGATAATGGGAAAAAATCTTCTTCAGTAATTCAGTTGAGTGAATTATGGACAGGAAAGAAAATATGGAAAGAAGGACCTAAGTTAAAATACATGCTTTTAAATAAAAAAGGCGCAAAGGACAATATAATGGTTCTTGCCGGTTCTTTAAATAATGCAGAAATAGTGCAAGAAACGATGGATTCAACTATAATCTATAAATGGGGTATATATAATGAAGAACTTCAGATTGACCATAACCGCAACACTCTTACACAACCATTAAATGGATTAATTTTTAATATGGATAATTCAAATATAATTTTTAAAGCCCCCTCTAAGGAAGGAGCTTACAGAGTTGCAGTTAAAGTATTTGATAGAAAAGGAAATTGTTCTACAGTAAATACTCCTTTTTATGTTCTAGAAAATGACCGTCAAACGCAATAATTTAAGCAAGGTCATACAAGGTCCTAAGAACAACGAACTCCTTACTTTAAGGTTTATTATTTTTATTGGGATTTGTAGCACTTTTTACTTTTTATTTATTTTGCTAAATCCCAAAAATATCGGTCATCAGGTTTTTTATTGGATTCTAATGTCCACCATTATTTTTAGCTGTCTTCAGGCTTTGCATGAATGGTATCACTATTTTTCAATTTCTGTACCTGAACCTTCCAAATCAGATAAGAAATATACTGTAGATATTTTGACAACGTTTTGCGCTGGAGAACCATATTCTATGATTATAGAGACACTGGAAGCAATACAAAAAATAACCTATCCACATACTACTTACTTGGGAGATGAGGCAAATGACCCATTTCTAATTAAGGAATGTAAACGTTTAGGTGTACACCATATAACAAGAAATAACCGGTTAAATGCGAAATCTGGAAATGTGAACAATATATTGAACCAATCATCGGGAGAACTTTGTGTTGTTTTAGATCCAGACCATATACCTACTCCAGATTTACTTGATCATGTTATTCCTCATTTTGAAGATCCAAAAGTAGGATTTATTCAGATAGTGCAAGCCTATTATAATATTGGAGAAAATCTCATTGCTAAAGGTGCAGCCCAGCAAACATTCCAGTTCTATGGACCTATGATGATGACCATGAATAGCTATGGGACTGTTATGGCCATTGGAGCTAATTGCACGTTTAGAAGGACGGCACTTGATTCAATCGGGGGGCATGCAGCCGGTTTGGCCGAAGACATGCATACTGCAATGCAATTACATGCAAAAGGATGGATTTCAAAGTATGTACCTGCAGTACTTACCAGAGGACTTGTACCTTCATCTTTATCTGCGTATTACAAGCAGCAACTAAAATGGTCAAGAGGTGTATTTGAGCTTTTCGTAACATCATATCCGAGGTTATTCAAAAATTTTACATGGCGTCAAAAGCTTCATTATGGTTCAATACCAGTTCATTATTTTTCTGGAGTAATTTATTTTCTAAATTTTCTTATCCCTGTTTGCGCACTTATTTTTGATTTTATTCCATTTAAAATGGATATGCTTGAATTTGCGGTTGCTGGATTGCCGCTTCTTGTGAGTACTATTATGATTCGGCATTATGTTCAAAGGTGGGTTACTGAAGAAAAGGAAAGAGGTTTTCACGTGGTTGGTGGATTACTACTTATTGGTACTTGGTGGATTTATATTTTAGGATTTGTTTTTACAGTAATTAGAAGAAAGGTACCTTATGATCCTACCCCAAAAGATGGAAGCGACCCAAACAACTGGGGTCTGAATGTCCCTAATATTATTGTAGGTGTTATTTCTTTATTAGCCATTATTTATGGATTAAGCATTGACTATACACCTTACAAGCTTGCTATGGCAGGACTTGCACTACTAAACTGTTTCTTCATGCTTTTTGTAGTAATTGCAAGCAGACAAACAAGATTACGAAGATTTAAAAATAAGTACCGACATGTGGAGTCTACTGTTAAATTTCTGGTACCCCTAAAAGTTTTTCTTTATAAGTGGCGACATAAGCTTTATAAAAACTTCAGAAGGCTTGCTCTCCCTATAGTCCTTCTTGGGTGCAGTGTCTCATTCTTTTACAGCAAATACCCTCCAACTATTTATACCTCTTTGGAAGACAAATATTTACCTCCTCAAACAAACTTCCTCTTCAAAGGCGTGTTTGATCCCTTAACTACAAATGGATTAAGTTCTATTTCAAAAGTTAAAACGCTTCAGTCAGCATCAGGAATTCATATGGATATTATATCTCTGTATTTACCATGGGGTGATGGTTCAAATGCGGCTTGGCCAATACAATTAATTGATTCAATTTATCAGTTAAATTCAATCCCGATGATAACATGGGAACCTTGGGGCAGTAATTTCTCTACCTTAAAGGAAGAAGATAGGAATGAAAAGAAGATATTCAAAAAAATTTCTACCGGTGTTTACGATAATTATCTTTTTCGTATAGCATTAGAATTTAAAAATTTAAATAAACCTGTTTTTTTAAGGTTCGCACACGAACCGGACAATCCATCATATCCCTGGTCTTCGTCAGGATCTAACAATCCAGAAGAATATCGATCAGCATGGAAGTATGTAAAAAAGCAATTCAGTAAAGCAGGAGCCCATAATGTAATATGGGTTTGGAATCCATGGAAGGCAGAAGGTGCTGAGGCTTTTTTTCCTGGAACGGATCAGGTCGATTGGCTGGCTGTTACCATATTAAATTACGGGCCATACAATCCAGATAAAAAATGGTATTCTTTTACTGATCTTTATAATCCATTTCTGAATACAAAACCTTTTAAATTAGACCTCCCTGTGATGATTGCAGAAATGGGTTCGTTATTTGCTGCAGGAAATCAGCAAAATTGGTTCAAACAGGCAAGTGTATTTGTCAAAAAACATCCTAATAAAATAAAAGCAGTCATTTTTTTTAATAACAGTAAAGACCTTAATGTGCCAGGAGGCCAATCCACTTCACTTGAATGGAGTATAAAAAATATCAAAATAATCTCTTTATTTAAACTCAAAAAGAGTTTGAATTCCTTCCAATACTCACATGAGAAGAAAACCATCATTTCTCCTGTACCGGTTTTGAATACCCCAGCCATTTTGCCGTTCTGTAGAGGAATAAACTATACAAAAGGACAGAATTGGTTCAGAAACTTTCATACATTATCAATGAAAGTGGTAAGCAATGATATGATGCAAATTAAATCCTTAGGTGCAAACACAATAAAAGTATATGGGCCAACTGTGTATGAAAGAAATATATTGAATTCTGCGAAACAAGAAAACCTTAAAATAATTTATTCATTAGAAGTACCGAAAGGTATCTCATTTCTTACAGACACAAATTACTTGAATGAACTGTCTGAGAAAATACTTTCTTCAATTAAAAGAATTAAGGATGACCCTTCCATCATAGGATGGAATATTTCCTGTAATGCTTTAGAAGATGCGCATAGACGCTTCCATAAGCCAGCATCACTCTATCACAGATATGCATACGCAAATTGGCTTTTAAAACTAGCAGTGAAAATTAATGCTATAAGTCCTGATAAACCTCTGACAGTTGATGTTTATGCTTATGTAGGCCTAGATGAAGATATAGAATTTTTACATAGTTTAATCCCACAAATTTCTGCGTTTGGTATTCGAGTAGATTCTGACAGCACTGATTTGGAGAGTCTAGAAAACCTGACCGTACCCTATTTCTTTACTAAGATTTCAGCTTCAAAACTAAGTTCCTTAAATAGCCTCCATAAAAGTGCATTCATTTCGGATTGGCAAGACACCTGGTCAACTAACAAAGTTACATTTGACGGTCTTATTGATCATTGGGGCAGAAGAAAACAAGAATATTACAATACCTCTGAAATTTGGAAGCACTCTACCAGGCATTCATGCTCTATTCCTTCATTCAAAATACTTAAGTCTGCAAATCTCACCTATCCAAACACAACTTTAACGTATAATGCAGTTATAAACAAAGAGGGACAATGGTGCCTTGCCAAGGATATAAAAGATTCTAATTTGCAATTTGAATGGCATCTTATTTTGTTGAATGAACAAGGAATTCCCAAAGAATTAATTGATGTTGGAAAAGGACCTGTACTGGAATTGAAAATTCCTAAGAAACCTCATTTGTACAAACTTTATTTGATTGCCTATTCACAAAATGAAACCCAAAGCATAATAAATCAACTTGTTTTGTGGCCTTCAGATTCTATAAATACCGAGAATAAAGAATAGGTCAATATTATAACAGACTATTTGGTCTTTATTATTTTAATAAACTTAACAGTACCGTTTAAATGATGAATCTGAGCTACATAAGTGCCTTGATGTAATTCTGAACCGAATTCAGCACCGTTACAATAACTTGCAATATTAATACCTTGCATGGAAAATATTTCAATACGGCAATTCTTAAATTCTTCCTTTAAATTATAAAAATTATTGCTGGGATTTGGGTATATTATTATTTCACTTTCATGCAAATTATCGCTTTGCATTTTGTTTGAAGTTACAGTAGAAGATGGGATACTGCATTTTTTTAATTTAAATAATAAAATTGAGGTAAAGGGCTTCAGTTCTACAACTTCTGTGTATTCATTTTTGCGTGCGTCTATATAACAAGCTGATAAATATTTTCTAACAATGTTGCTGGTTGGGTTTGTTAGAAGTGTAATTGAGTCATTCGGGTTTACCGTTGCAAAAGTTGCCCGTTGCAAAACAACTTTATCAATCCAAAAGGATCCATCCATTTGTTTAAATTGGATGTCCAATCTTGCATCATTTGCCGTAACTGTGCTTTGAAAAAGCATGGAATAATCCTCCCTTATTGAGGAAGCCCTCTCGGTAACAGCATCAGAATACAGTCTAAAATCATCCCCGTTTTTTCTAATAGTATATTTAAGTGGTATTTCATTTTTACTTCCGGTCATAGAAAAATTAAGTCTATATGTTTTGGAAGCTGTAACTGCAAACTCATTACTAATTAACCCAAATGAAGTATTTATAGTTGGGCTTATA
>JACMRH010000202.1 GCA_014376535.1 Cytophagales bacterium
CATATAAAAAGCCTCAACACCCATTTCTATAGCTTGTTGAATGAGTTTATTGCGATCTGATTTATATTCTTCCGAATACAAATGAATATGAGTCTCTAAAATGCCCACGTTGATAATTATAAATTATGAGTTAATTTTTTTTCGTTTTTCAAAACATAAAATACTATCCAAAGCCGTCCTAACTAAGGAATATAAATTATACTTAATATATTTTCATTCATAATTTAAAACTCATAATTCATAATTTGTTCTAGCAGCTAGTACCTCTAAACACGAAACTACTTTGGTTGTATCTCAGTCCCTTTATACGTCCGCCCTTTCCATTCTACACCCAGAGGTAATAATTGGTAAGCAAATAAAATCAACGGAAAGAAATACCTGTTTAATTCAAACAACATAATATTTCTTTTTAAACTACCCACCCCCATCTTCTGTGCAACCTGTTCGATAAAAGCAGCATGTAAATTAAATATGGTTAACCAAAATGCCAGCACCCAAATCCATGGCAAAAAAATAAACGCTAGTACAAGCAACGGAAAGAACATGGCCTGCAATGCAAGAAATATAACCAATTGTTTAGGCAACCGGAATGCACCGCTGATCCAACGTTTGCGCTGCTGCAAAATTTCTTTAACTTTTTTTAACGGAGCAGAAAATGCCGTTGAACCTGCATCCAATAAATTTCGATATCCCCAACCTTTATTAAGTGCTGCAATAAATAATTCCAAATCTTCAGTTACCGAAAATGGAAGATTTTCATAACCTCCGGTGTCGTCGTAACATGTTCTGCGAATGGCCATATTATTTCCCACTGCTGTAACTGGCATATTCATTTCTGAAACAATGTGCATCATACCACAGGCATATGCCCAATCAATGCGCTGCGTACGCGCAAATAGACTGTCTCCCACTACAATCGTGGAACCCGAAACAATTCCGATATTTTCCTTAAACGCTCCAAGAATCGATTCGACCCAATATTGCGGAACCTGTATGTCTGCATCGGTGATAAATAAAAATTCACCTCTCGCTTGTTGTGCAAGTTGTGCCAATACATTGGCTTTCCCCCTTACATGATTTGTAGACGGCTCTATAGAAATAAGATGATAGTTGGGCTTATCTTTTATAAATTCAGCAACCAATGCATGTGTGCTATCTGTTGACTGATCGTCTCCGATCCATACATCCAAATATTCTGCGGGATAATTTAATTGCCTTACTGCGCGGAGGCAATGTAAGATATTCTCTTCTTCGTTTCGGGCAGCAATAAGTATCGATATTTTTGACTGCTTTGATTTAGCTACAAATGAAACTGGTTTGTAACAAAACAGAATCCGATACAACAAAATGATTTGATAAAGTATATAAACAGTTGCGTAACCTAAAAATAAGTATGGTACAAAACTCATAATACTTTAAACTGAAAACCATTTTTTAAGCATTGTTCAAGATATAAAGGTAAGGCATACGTTAAATTATCTATTGACTTTACACTATCGTGAAAAATAACAATGGATCCGTCACGTGTGTCATCAATAGCCGTATGTAAACATTTAACAGCCCCGCGTTCTTTATCAAAATCGCCCGTAATCACATCCCACATAATTACTCGGTAAATAGTTTTCAGGTAGTCACACTGTGCAGTTTTTATCTTACCGTACGGCGGACGAATCAATCGTTCCGTGCGCCACTCTGCAGGCATTATAATATCTTCTTCTAACTTTTCCATCATTGCTTCGCACGCCATAATATTTGCGAGGTAATAATCATC
>JACMRH010000203.1 GCA_014376535.1 Cytophagales bacterium
TTAACCTGCTTCACAGTTTTTATAGATATGTACACTGCGTTGTTGGCTTATCAAGTTTCATATATGAATGAGGAAAGGGACATTTTAGAAATAGACAACGACCCCCAAAAAGAAACTTTCCTTGTGTATTATGATGCTTATCAAGAAGTGGAAGAATTTAGAAAAAGTAAATATAGAAGTGCGACATACTACGACGTTATTGCTGATATTGAGAGAATGTTTTTGGAATATGGTACACCAAAGGGATATAGAGAAGATATTCAGTTTGCAATTGTGTATGTTCCTTTAGATGTTTTATCCAATCCTCTGGTTATGGCAGCAAATCCTTTGGGGATACCTGCAGAGCTTCTGCTACAAGCAAAAGATATGATATTGAGAAATTGACTAACCCCCTTTCCATTCTTGAGATTTGGGACCAATCAATATCGTTACATTTAAAAGCCAATTCAATCTGAGTCATACCAAGAGCACGTCGATTCTTCCTGATGTTATCTCCAATTATTTTAAGCTGTTCATCATTTCTTAGCTGACTTGATTTCTGAGATTTTCCCACGATTCAAAGGGAAAATTAATTAGCATCATTGCATTGGGAGAATAATCCCAATTTGTATATTGCATATATAGTAAGTATTTATAAAGTAAAACCTGAGAACTTTTACAATTAATTGTAATTAGTGATGCAAGCCTTATAGTATTGCCAGGAAACTTCTAGAAGATATTGTAACAGGTGAAATTATGTGATACACGTTTTAAGAAACCAAAAACTTTATGAGTTCAATTAATAATAAACTTTAAACAATTTAATCGTTATGGATAGTTATACAAAACTCAAATTAAGCAGTGGTTCAACCTCACTTAAAGAAACTGCCAAAATAATAGCAGGACTATACGTTAAGAAAAAAAGATCTACGAACCCCATAAAAAATTCGATCATTTTTGGAGTTATTTTCAAAAGAATGATTCAGGAGAAAATTACAGTAAAGGATTATACTGAAACAGACGAAGGGAATTATTTTTTACATAATAATCTTGATTGGTACCCATTGCGCAATAAATTTTTAGAGGTTTTTAAAAAAATATTTAAGGCAAACTGCCCCAAGGAATATTCTTCTAACTATTCATCGAACTATAAATATGATCTCCCAACGCAGATATTATATTACATGCTATTAGAATCAAAATTTAAAAGGAAAGGGTTAGCAGGAGCTAATGATGAATTGGCGAAAGAAATTTTAAAAGACGTTCATCAAGAAGTAAAAAATATTTGCCCCTATCAAACGTATACACTCGAAAAGGAGTTTGTAGAAGTTAACCTAATATTATACAGACTGTTTCTTTGCGAATTTGATCCTTCCCTAAAGGAATCAATCGACACTGCAAATCTTATTATTAATATTCCTGTTGTTAATATTCCTTATACAGAGGTTACAGGAATCTATCATGCAAAATTGACTAAATTTTCTGCGTTAAAAGGCCAAGATATTTCATTTAGTATTGTAATTATACTTGCTCCAAAAGAAGAAATAGGAGACAACATTGTGTGGATGTACTGGTCGATAAAGGTTATAGAAAATTTTGAATACTTTTATAAAATTTATAATTTACAACTGGTTTCGCACGATGGGGCTGACAGGGTGATAAAACTTATTGAACAGGAACAAGGTTACGAAAGTACTTTTACTGTGTTTAAAATCAACCAGCGAAATATCAGCTTTAGAGAAACTTATGTAGGAGGGGCGAGGCAGTACTCAGGCACATTTGTGGGAGATAAGTTGATATTAGATCTCAACATAGAAGATATTTCTGGAAACAGTACTAAGATTCTTTCTAATGTAACTTTTCATAAACAATAATATTATGAATCTCAAAGACGAACTATTTTATTGCGATGAATGTAAAGTGCTTGGATATTGTAAAAAAGCAAAGAAAGGTGTAGAATCAGTTCTGGATGAAGAAAGTTTCAATGCAAGGGTTAATGAAGATATTGCTAAGCAGCTTGATAACATTCTACCAATAAAATCTACAGCAAACTTTGGAAGTAGAAACGCTCAACATTTGCAACAAGCTCATAATTTATTAAGGTTACAAGACTTTGAATCTGCGTCAACTCTGTATAATGACTTAATTCATGACAATTACTACCATTGGGAATTGCATTTAGGCATGTCTTTATGTTGCTTTTATACAGAGAAGTATGATGAAGCTGCTTCTTACGCAAATCAAATTCGTATCGAGAATAACGAGAATTGGAGTTTGGCAATTCAGCAGTTTATTCAATTGTGCATTAGCAGAAAAGATAGTCCAGCGCTTAGCTCACTTGGTAGCCAAGGACCATCTTTAAAAAAGGAGGTAGAAATTCCTAATAGCTTTTTTACATGTAACGCTTTATAGAAGAGTGTTCACTTACTTAATAAACAAAACACCCATATAGACACCCAAATGCAAAAAAGAATATTTAATGTAAATGAGAAAACGTTCAAAAGCCCAAGGGGATTGCACTTCGTGCTGTTTGTGGTCCATGGATGGTCAGCAAGTTCGAA
>JACMRH010000204.1 GCA_014376535.1 Cytophagales bacterium
TCACTTTGCTTCCTTGATATTTATTAATTTTTAAAAAGTAGATCCCTTCTGTTAAAGTATTGCCTAATACCACAGAGTTATTTCCATTTCCCTCATACAATACTTGTCCTTCAGAATTTGATAGGGTATAATTAAACTGACCTGGTTCATTAATTGTGAAATCTGTTAAAGATGGGTTTGGATAAACCGATGTTGCCAGGTCTTTATTCTCCTCTTCAATACTGGTAACAGTTGCCGGAAGTAAGATTAACATTTTCTGTGCATAACGTTGGCCTAAAGTCCGGTAGCTTGCAGAGGTAAAATGTAAGTTATCGGATTGTGCGCCTAAGCCAGAAGAAGAAATTACATACGCTGTAGGAATAGTTTTAGGTAGATTATCAATCATGGTATTGGCACCAGCAGCTGCACCTCCCTGAACTACTTCACCTGCCAAAAAAGGAACTTTGCTGGCAGTGAGGTTCAAATCAGTAAGCAAATTATTATACACCTTGTTCACCTTGGTGGCCCAAGTCCCATCACCAACATTCGATTCTCCCTGATGAAATAGAATTCCTTTTATAACACCATCCTTTTGAGCAAGTTTCGCTAGTTCTACCAATCTTCCATATGGGTTCCCTCCGTACTGAGCAATGATGTCTTTCATCCATTGTACCTGTCCTGCAGCGTAACTTGCATAGTTTGTTTTATCGAAAAGCTCTATTTTACAGCCGGCAACTGCGACCAACACTATACCAACTTTAATATTGGTTGGCAAATTCTTCACCATCTCCCTTCCGAAATAATCAGAAGGGCCTAGTTTAGTATTGCATCTGGCTAATGGTGGTTTGGCTGTTCGCCAGGTATTTTGTGGTTGCCCGGTACAATTTACAGCTTGCATAATTTGAAACCGGTTATCAACTGTCTGGTCCTGTGTTTCAATTGGACCCTGGCCTTCCATATTGGATTGGCCGAAGCACAAATAAATGTGGAAATTTGCGTTTTGTGCTGATATTTTCGAAATTATTACCAGATTCAAAAGGGCACAAAGTATCACTCTTATGTTTTTCATAATCGCAGGTACTAAAATTAAATGGGAGGAGCTGTACTCTTAGTTTTTACAAACTTTTATAACCTTGCTTGTTTCAGATTGACTGATTTTAAGGAAGTATATACCTTGAGGTAAATCATCCCCAAGTGTTATCTGGCCATTACTTGTTCCAGAATGGATTATTTCTCCTGCCGTATTTTGAAGAATATAACCAAAGCTTCCTGTTATACTAACCGTTACTTCTTTTGTGAATGGATTCGGATAGACATTAAACGTGTTTTCTGTTTCAGCTTTAGCCTCTTCTATAGCTGTTACTGTACAAGCAGGTTTCCAGGCTTTAAAATTTCCTGAAACATTCAGTAAGCCAAGCATATACAACATTCCGTCATAATAACGGTAAGTGCCTGATGGGATGCCAACATTCCACAATTCCTGAACAAAAGGAGTAGAAAGAGCTGTATTTGTCACCGCAAAACTTGCTACCGCGTTACAAGCTACTAATCCGGTTGAATGATCACCACCAGCATTAGTACCGTTCCAATCATAATGATTTTTATAAGCAGCTCCCTGATTTTTAAAGAAAGTCAAATATCTATCAGCTACAATAGGTTGTTGTACGTCTGCTTTAAACCAATGATAATCCATTCCCAGGTTCATAATAGTACGCCATGCATCATACATAAACCGGTGACTATCAGAGTTAAATGTGGTTGTTTTAGGAGTGCCGTCAAAGTTTGAATAGTCTGCATATAATCCGGAAGTTGTATTAGATGCATCTCTGAGTAATTTTCTGGCTGCATCAGGGGTGGCGGACCAAAAGGTAGTATTAGTTGTGCTCCATCTTTTCCAGCATTCAAAAAAGCCAGGCAAATTATAAGAAGGGTCGGTATAGGTATATGAATCTCCGCTTGGTACAAAAGTGATAAGTTTCGAGTTTGTATTGAACAAATTAGAATTTCCTCCCTGACTTAAACTTTTTGATAAAATGTATTGTGCCTCTGCTCCATAATTTAAAATTCCTGTTCCATTTCCCCATCTATGTTCAGCGAACAGCAAAGAAGTTATGAAGTATGCTTCGCCATCAGATGCAGGGCCATTTCCTTTTATAGAACCGTCAGTATTTAATTGCCAGTTAAAATAGCCATCTGAACGTTGCATTTTCGTTTTGGCCCATTTCCATATTTTATCAAATTCAGCTTTTTTGTCCAGTTGAACACAAATCATCATTCCATAAGACATACCTTCTGTCCTGACATCGTTATTGGCTACGTCAAGAATATAGGCCATATCAGTCCCTACAGGATAATATAATTGTTGGGTTGTATTACCATAAAATAGCTGCTGGAAGGCAGCGCTGACTTTTGTATTGACTTCAGTATCAGTTTTATTTAATAATTCTTTAAACATATTCCTGTAAACACCTGTTTGAAAAGCACCCTGACCTGGCTCAGTACAGGTGTTCCCTGTAGAAGAACTCACATTTACTACGATTGCAGCTCGCGGTCCTTCACAATTGTTAAGTGTTTGAGAAACATAATATGTTGTTGCACCAACAGCCGTGGTTGAGGGTGTAGGAGCTGTGGTACTTGCTGTGCCTCCTGTAGAGTTTGTACCATACCATTTCAGTGCTGTTCCTGTTGCTGTTAATGCCGGTGCTATAGCATTTTGAGTGTAATTTAAAGGAGTGGTAATAGTTGGTGCTGGTGTAGAGCACGTCGCTGATGTAGTGTTTGCTAAATAGTAACTTCCTTTGTCTGGAGTAACATCAAACATCACATACTTTACACTGTTGATTGTAACCAGCACAGAGGTAATCAACGTATTTCCAAAGTATACTTTTGCTCCAGACCATCCGGCTGGAAGTTTTCTGCGAACCGTAACTGAAGCGTCGTAAATTACATTGTCTAAGTTATCTGTTGGTGTAACTTTGAGTGAATCAGTGGTTATTGTAGTTTCAGTTAGATTTAATCCGTTTCTTTCTTTGATATATTTGACAACGTTGGCAAATGTCCCAACCCAAAAATCTGCAATATTGGTATTGACATAGCTTAAGTGGGAACTGATAGCAGATGATTGTGTGGGTGAATATCCACCATCATTGTCAATACTGTGCGTTAAAAACACACACCAGCCTTTAGCCGTTTTTGCTGCAGCAACTTTGTCATTGAAATTTTGCGCCGTCGTTACCGAGCCAGTACTACCAGTAATAATAGAACTCAAATCGTAAAAATTGGCCGGAGAACTTGAAATGATCTGCCCGCTGCATGTTCTGCCAGCTATATAATACTTTTGAATTGTGGCAACATCGCCAATGTTACAATTAGGATAAGCTGTTGTTTGACACTTTGTTGTAGGCACATTAGAGATAATAGTACTTTGCGAATTTTTTAATTCTGAATCCTGTGAAGTAACTGATAAAGTATTTAAACTGGTATGTGTTACAGTATGGCTTGCCACTTCATGGCCATTTGCACTTACTGTTTTAAGCGAACCCCAGTTAGGTGCAAATCCGGCGGCGGAGGTTGTAACAGTAAAAAGCGTGGTTTTAAAGCCATATTTATCGAATAGAGGGATGGCAACAGGTATCTGATTGCTGCAGTTATCATCAAAAGTGTAGGTAACGGCCGCCATTTTGAAATCTTTCCAGGTTCCAACCTCATAGTTTGCCGCTATTTGGCCATATGAATATTGAAAAAGGCAAAAGCAAAGAAAGGATAGTAGTGTTTTTTTCATTCTCAGATTTTATTAATGGTGTTAAAGAGTTTTAATTGTTCTGATGATAGTAAACTTCTTAGTGGTGTTTGTTGAATTGTTTTTCGTTTCAATGCCCCAATACAACTACACTAACGAGAGGTTACAGAAAAAATACATTTTTTTCCAAAAAAAATCTACAATTAGTTAAAAACCCCTCATTTCTATTTAATAACTGGCAGACGGTAATTGAGAAGTATTAATTATGATGCTTTCTTCCTGGCCAGTAACCAAGCATAATCTCATAGGAAGGATTATTGGCCTGACTTGCATTAGTTTGTGGAACGCTGTAGCAAAAAGTGAGGTTAAAAGAATTCCTTTCATAAGGAATACTTTTAAATCCAGCAAAAAATGAATGCCTTTGTCCGAAGGTTTCTGACAGGCCTAGCTGAAAAATGTTTCCAATTATCAGTGAAATACCTACATCGTTACCATCTTTTAAATAAGGTAAAAATTGTTTTTGGACATAAAGAGAAAGTAAGTTAGATTCTCCAAGCCTGAAATTCTTTTCAATGTAGAATGTGTAAATCCTTTTCCAGCGGAAAGAAACTGTTTTGGGAAGCAATACTGTATTTAAAAACTGATTGGAAGCTAAACCTACCTTAAAATGCTGGCTGTAAAAAGATATTCCAATATTACCATCTGGTACGGTGGACGAGCCTCCGGCACTGATATTAGTCGCTTTGTAAATATAACTTGCCAGACCTAAATCAATTCCTGCTGAAATATGATATAGTTCAGTAAGTTGAACATGTAAAGCATAAGAAAAGTATGCTTTAGGTTTGTTAATAAACTCGCCTTCTTTTTCGTTCAGAATTTTTAATCCAATATTATTTTTGATATGGTTGCTGTCTTGCTTGCTCACATTTATACATGCCAGGAAGTAATGATTTTCTACTTTGTTGTAAGCCCCGGTGTAAAATTGATTTCCCAATTCTAAACTTGCATAGCCGTTGGGGTTTACTAAAGCAGGATTGTACAACCTGTTCACATCAATAATCATGGAATAATGCGCAGGGTACAGGTTTATTTGTGCTAATGTGATATTCTCACACAAGCAAACCAGCAAAATCAATGTTAAAAAGTACCTTATTTTCAAATGTTATGTTAAAAATAGCAATGCGAAAAACGACATTTTTTTTAGTCCTTTACAAATAAGTAAAAAACTTTTGTAACCAATGGCAGTCTGGGTTGTATTGTGGCTGATTTGTAAATGGTGAAATATTCTGACAGCGAAATTCTGGAAGCAGTTCGCAAAGGCAATGACAAGGCCGCGATCAAATCGCTCTATGATAATGTTTTGCCAAATATTGAATATTTTGTCTGTGGAAATAGCGGAACCAAAGACGATGCTTTTGATGTATTTCAGGATGCATTTCTGATTTTTTACAAACAGGTCGTAAATGGAACTTTTGATGCTGGAAAATATAATATTCACGGTTTTGTCTATACCATTTCTAAAAACTTATGGATAAACATTTCAAAGAAGAATATCCGGTCTAAAAAATGGGAAAAAGATCAGGATTATTATGAAAATGACGGTTCTGTTTTAGAAAAGATTTTGAGTGATGAGAGGACGAATATCCTGGAAAAATTATTTCAGAGTCTTGATAAAAAATGCATTGAAATTCTGACAATGTCTATCTATAAAAAGATGTCGATGAAGGAAATAGCAAATGTAACCGGGGCTCCCAGCGAAGAAAGTGTTAAGGTAAATTGTCATAGGTGCAGAAAGAAACTAAGTGAATTGGTAAAATCGAATGCAGCCCTTTTAAATGTGCTACAAAATTGAAAACAGAAGAAGAAAAATATCAGCTTATTGATCAGTTCCTGAATGGCGAATTGCCACAAAATCATGAATTCCTGTATCAATTGGCAAACGACGAAAGTTTAAAAGAGGAAGTAAATATTCAACGTTTGTTGAAGGATGCAATTGTTGATTACCAGCTCTTGAATGTCAAGGCTGAACTAAATTCTTTCCATAAAGAGAAGGTTTCAGGTGCTAAAAACAAGAGATGGATTGCCGGATCTCTGTTTGGTTTAATTTCCGTGGGAGCATTACTTTATTTCTTCTCTACCAATCCAATTGTCAAAGAGAACATTGAAGCAAATGAATCTATCCCAAATGAAGTAAAACCGAAACCGAAAGTCGATATTTCTCTTGTACCAACAAAAGCAGATGTAGGTTTATCGAAATCCACCATTAAGTCAATTCCAAAAATTGCAAAAGTTGGTAAAAGTCTTGATGCCGTAAAATATGAGGAGTCAGTAATCCAGTCTGATGTAAAAACAAAGTCTGAGCTAAATACAGAGATGATTTCAACACCAGTTATGAAGCCTGGAAATGAAGTCAGATTGCAGGAAAAGCAAATTTCAGCTATTAAAAAATCAGAGACTGAACTTCTTGAAATGCCGAAATCAGTAGAAAAAGAAACATTGACTGAACCTGAATCAAAACCTAAACATGAACTGAAAAATTATGTTTTTGAACCGAACAATGAAACCTGGGAAGCACCAATTGATTCTGAAAAAAGTGGTAAAATTTCAATATTTGACCGAAGTGGCAAAATGATGTACAGGAGGGAATTTACTAAAATGGAGAAACTTGTGTGGGAAGGTAATTCATCGGATGGAGGAACACTGCCACCTTCTGTTTACGTTTTCCTGATTGAGTATTCTGACGGAACAACCAATCAGGGCACTATCACTATATCTTATTAAAAATGAAGTTCTTATTTGTTTTATCTATAATATTTTTTCAAGCCATAGGTGCCATTGGCCAGGTGACATTCATACCTGATACTAATTTCAGGAAGTTTCTTATTGATAAGTTTCCTACCTACATGGATACTAAGGGGAATCTTATCAATGCAAATGCTGCAACATTTACTGGTGGGATAGACTGTTCTCAGTTACGTGTAAGAAGCTTAAAAGGGATAGAAAAATTTTCAAAATTATCCTCATTAGCTTGTCAATTTAACGAGTTGGGTAATCTGGATAGCATTTCAAATCTTACCAGCCTTCAGTTTTTATTCTGCTATAATAATGCAATTACCTATTTGCCTGATATGTCAAGGCTTACAAAGTTGGTTGTTCTCAGCAGCGGGAATAATTTACTAAAATCAATGCCAGATCTTGGGAAATTTACTGGGTTAGTTTACCTGGATTGTTCTAATAATCAATTAACTAAACTGGATGGACTAGATAAATTGGTCAATCTTCAAAACCTGTTGTTTTTAAATAATCAAATAAAAAATATACCTAGTTTATCTGGTTTGACGAAGCTTACAAGTCTGGTTTGTCAGCAAAACCAGTTAGAAGCATTGCCTGGAGTCGAAAATTGTGTACAGCTGTTAACTTTGATTGCAGGTGGGAATCCATTTAAAATCACTCCCAATGTCTCAGTCCTAACAAGACTACAGGAATTGAAATTGTGGGATTCCAGGATAAGCCAATTACCTGATATAAGTAAATTATCTGCTTTACGAAGGCTAAGCATAGATGGAAATTACCTGACCTCACTTCCGGACTTTTCAGCAATAAAAGTATTGGACACTGTTAATATTCAGAATAACCAGTTGACTTTTGAAGATCTACTTCCTTTAACTCAGAACGTAGCAATAAAAGGTTTTAATTATGCTCCTCAAAAGAAAAATGAAATTGATACAACAATTACATTGTCTGAGTCTGAGAAGTTTGTGCTGAGTCTGAAATTTGACCAAAACGTTATATCTAATAAGTACTTATGGTTCAAAAACAATAATGAAATTAAAGGAGCAATTCTAGCTTCATTTCAAATTGACAAGGTTACCCAAAATGATACAGGTACTTATTATTGCCAGGTCACAAATCCTGGTTTGCCAGGCCTTCAAATTTTTAGTCGTTCAATAAAACTTAAAATTCCTAATTGTATCAATCTTAATAATTTTTATTATCAAACAACAGATTTTGATTGCAATTCAGGTGCAAGGATTGTCTTTAATCCTCAAACTGTTAATGGTGGAAAAGCTCCTTACAAGTTTTATTTAACATCTAAAGATTCTGGTAAAATATTGTTGCCCAATGGGAATTTGTTTGGCAATCTTTACGAAAACAGTTATTTGTTAACTATTCAAAGTCAGGATGGTTGTAAAGCTGAGAAAGAAATAGTTATATCAGGAAACAGGCCTGACGATTGCAATGGGCTTGTAATAGTTGCTGATAATGCCGCTAATCAAAATGCCTTGTTTTTAAATGAAAAGGGCAGTGCAAAGGTGTATGATAAGGATGGCAAACTGGTTCAGTCCTTTTCAACTCCAGGCTCCTGGGATGGAAAAAATAGCCAGGGTGAATTTTTACCTGGTTTATATATTGTTGATTTAAATGGCAAAACTATGAGGGTGACACTTATTAAGTAAGTACAATCTTTTAATCTTTTTTTAGATCAACTATAAGTTTCATCATTGCTTTTTGGGATTCCATTAAACTTAGAATTTGTTCTTCCATTAGTAAATCTATTTTCTGATGAAGGTTTCTTATTTCGATTTCTGCTTTTAAGTTGATCATATAATCGTTTTCTGCCCTTTTTCTGTCTTTTTCTTCCTTCCGGTTTTGGCTCATCATAATTATTGGGGCCTGTAATGCTGCAATGCAAGAAAGTATCAGGTTCATTAATATAAATGGATATGGATCAAATGGAGTTTTTGTGATAACATTCACAATGATCCAAATTGCCAGAAATACGCCAAAATAAATAATGAACTTCCAGCTGCCTCCAAACATGGCAACCTTGTCAGATAGTTTCTGGCCTTCTGTCAGCAGTTCTTCCGGAGGGTTTTCAAGGTTATGGATAATCAAAGACTCTTCCTTAACTGCCTCTTCAACCAAGAGATGAAGTTTTGCTATAAGTTCGCTGTGTCTTGTATTATCTATTTCTTCCATTATTTCTTCAAAATTTCATTACATCCAAAAGATAATGTAAAAAATGCATGATATGTGGTATTTCGTGAATAAGACTGGAATCTGAAGCCTCTTTACTTCAATAAATCACATCTAAATTTTAACAAGTGGTATTTATGTAACTTTTCTCTGCAAACGTGTAACACTCTCTCTTCCATTCTGACCCAAATTGCGTCGTGTAAAATTTTGCACGCGATAACCCCAGTTCATATGAAAAAAAATCTACTAAAATCAATTGCCCTTCTGGCTTTAATCTCAGGATTTAACAATGTCAACGGCCAGGCTCCAACTTTAGGGACAGCAGCAACATTTGCCTTGTTCTCCTCTAATGGTGCTGTTACAAATACCGGATCATCTCAGGTAACAGGAAATGTTGGATCAAACAATGGTGCAGGGACCGGTTTTGGAAATGTAAATGGTACCATGCACGACATGGATGGAACAAGTGCAAAAGCATTTGCAGATTTAGGGGTTGCTTACAAAGATTTAGACGGTAGAATAGCAACCAATAATCCGGCTCCATTATTAGGAAACGGTCAAACATTGTTTCCTGGGGTACATTTTATCGGCCAGGCAGCAACATTAAACCTTAAATTAACATTAGATGCAAAAGGAGATCCTAATGCAGTGTTTATATTTAAAATTCAAGGTGCTTTTGCTTCAAATGCATCAGCTAAAGTTATATTAGCAAATGGCGCCAAGGCATGTAACGTATTTTGGAAGATAGAAGGAATGGTGAGCCTTGCTTCAGGAACAACCTTCAGGGGAACTATTATTGCAAATAACGCTGCAGTAAGTCTTCTTTCCGGTGATACCTTAGAAGGAAGGGCATTCTCTACAACTGGTGCTGTATCAATCAGTAATTCATTGGTTTATACTCCAATTGGTTGTGGAAGTCCTTATTTAACCGGTCCAACTGCTCCTGACATGGGCTCTACTAATTGTTATGGTTTGTTTTCCGCAAATGGTGCTGTAAGTAATTCTGGCGAAACACATGTAATGGGAGATGTTGGAAGCAACAAAGGCCCTGTTACCGGATTTAATCCTTTATTCGTATCTGGTAAAATCCGTTCAACTCCTGATAATTCTACTCAGCAATGTTCTACTGATTTATTCAAAGCTTATAATTACCTGAACGTTCTTGCTCCTGATATTGAATTGCTTTATCCAGCTCAATTCGGTAATAACCTGGTTCTTACACCTCATACTTATTTATTAAAAGGTGCAACTTCTTTAACCAACAAAGTCTACCTGAACGCCGAAGGAAATGCAAATGCTATTTTTGTTTTTAAACTTGCAGGTGCCTTGACCACGAGCACTTATGCTAATGTTATCCTGATGAATAATGCACAATCTAAAAATGTATTTTGGGTTGTAGAGGGTGCTGTAACAATTAATAACTACTCTACTTTCAGAGGAACGATCATTTGCAATAATGGAGCTTTGGGAGCAATTAATACTGGAGTTGTTCTTGATGGTAAGGCTTTCACGACAACTGGCGGCATTACTTCTACTGCTATGACCACCATTATGGCACCTGTTTGTTTACCAACTGGAATTACTTCAAATGAAACCGAAAATTCATTAAAAACTGTAAGTTTGGCACCGAACCCATTCAGTAATTCAGTAACTGTTTCTTATAATAGCCTTTCACTTTTAAACAATGGAACTATTACAATTTACAATGTTGCAGGAGAGGAAATGATGCGTACATCCTTATCTAACCAGGCAACAATTATTGAAACAAGCAGCCTTCCTGATGGAATATATGTTTATAAAATTTCAAGCGATGGACAAACTGTTCAAACTGGAAGAATAGTATCTCAACAATAAAATTTCAATTGTAATTGAAAATTCCTTCCTGGCTTAAGGTCAGGAAGGGATTTTTTTTGTATTTTTTTCCAATTAATTTTCTGGGAGACAGAAGTGATGCCTATTAACGTTAAACACAGGATAGAGAAATGAAAATCTATTGAAAGAAATATAATATCATTCAGATAGTCAATAATTTAGCCTGAATTTTTTCTGAGGCACGATTAATGACGAGTATAAGTTCCTCCTCTCATTTTCGGCTTTAACCGAAAGAACTTATGAAGTTATACATTAAATACATGGTCAGTTTGCGGTGCAAAATGATGGTAAAAGAAGAACTTACAAAACTTGGTATCCATTGCGTTGTAGTAGAATTAGGCATGGTTGAAATACTGCATGATATTACTTATTTACAACATGAACATCTTAAATATAATCTTCAAAACTCAGGATTAGAATTACTGGATGACAAAAGAGGTATCCTAATAGAGAAGATAAAAAACGTGATCACGGAAATGGTGCACTATTCTGAAGTAATGCCAAAAGAAAATTACTCTGACTTTATAAGTGAAAAATTGGGGTATGACTATACCTACCTCTCAAATATTTTCTCAGAAGTTAAGGGAATTACCATTCAGCAATATATTATTGTTCATAAAATTGAAAGGGTAAAGGAATTGCTTTTGTATGACGAATTGAACCTGACCGAAATAGCCTTCAAACTACATTACAGTAGTGTTGCCCATTTATCAAACCAATTCAAGAAAATAACTGGATTGACCCCCTCTTTTTATAGACAATTGAAACACAAAAGAATAGGTAACCTGGAGAATGTGTGATCTGTTTATATGAGCCCCTTTAAATTATAAGGTATAAAATTCATACCTATTTCATTTCTAAAATAATTACTCACTATTAATATCATCTACCATGTTTACCATATTATTACCAACAGATTTATCCAAAAATGCAGATCATGCATTAAGGTTTGCATTGCAATTGGCATCCCACACAACTATTCGTATAGTCGTGTTTCAAGTAGGAGAAATTTTGATCCCTACAAGTACTCGTCATGCCATTTATACTGAGTTATATCCACAGAAAATAAAGGAGAAGACTGAAGAATTGAAAGCCCATGTAAATAAAATCATCAAAGGTTTTGATCTGCCTAATATTCACTTAGTATATGATTGGGTCGATGCATTTGTATTTCAAGACGCAGTGGAAGATGCTGTAAAAAAGCATAAGATTAATTTGATAGTAATGGGAACATTAGGTGCAAGTGGTATTCAAAGAATACTAATGGGAAGCAACACTGTAAATATTATAGAAAATTCCAAAATTCCTGTACTTGCTATCCCAGAAAGTGCTGAACTAAATATCGTAAAATCAGTATCTTATGCTTCTGATTTACAAGCAATTAATGATGAAATAAAAGTTTTAGTCAAATTTGCACACCATTTTAATTGGGGTATCAGGATGTTCCATATTCATCCGAACTATCCTGAGTGGGTAGATACTGCTAAAGATAATTTGGAGATAATCATGTCAAATCTTAAAGAAACCTATCCTGATCAGATATTCTCTATGGATTTGGTTGCTACAAAAAAAGAAAACGACGTAATAGGTGGAATTGAAACCTATGTAGAAAGATTTAAACCTGAAATCCTTGTTATGTTTCCTACAGAACTAACCTTTTTGGATAAAATTTTGAGGTCCAGCAATACAACTGAAATGGCTTTTCATTTAAAAGTTCCTTTATTGGTGATCAGGGTAAGTTAACAAGGTGCATAATCCAATTCCATTATTTATCTATTTTTGAATAAACATATGGAATGGGATTTGGACTTCAGAAACAAGTTTTGAAAAAGTATTGACCAAGAATTGGAAAAGGAATTTCAAAACCATATGAGTGTTTAAACCATAACTTTTCTTCCCCAGATCCCCTTATATATCTGAATCAAAACCAAAGGTAAAAAGCTAAAAGAAATGCAGATCAACCAAATTCTATAATTCAAATTAGTCAAATAAAGTACTTCTTTTAAAGCTGGGATGAAATAGACTACAACAAGAAGTATGGTGCACAGAATCAAAGAAAACCAGATGTATTTATTTTTAGTTATTTCATTGACAAAAATATTGGCTTTTGGGGAAGCCATATTAAATACATGAAAAAGTTGTGAAAATGCCAAAGTGATAAAAGCTACATTGTTACCAACCTGAGGATCTTCTGTAATGGTCCAACTACAATAAAATTCGGCTGCAACTACAGTAAGGGTCAATGCCAATGAATAAAAAGCTATCTCTATCCAGTTTTTATTCGTTATCATCCGCATTTTGGGATCTCTGGGCGGTTTCTCCATGATGGTTTTGTCACCTTTTCCTACTCCTAATGCTAATGCTGGAAACACATCAGTCACCATATTTAAAAATAATATTTGTAATGGTAAAAGCGTTGATGAAGGGGCAATAAAACCTAGTGTAGTCACTACTAAAATCTCACTGAGGTTGCATGAAATCAAATAGATAACAAATTTCTGAATATTCTGAAAGATTTCTCTTCCATAAGAAACAGCTTTGGCAATCGAGGTAAAAGAATCGTCTTTTAAAACTATACTGGCTGTTTCTTTGGCAACTTGTGTTCCACGTAGGCCCATAGCAATTCCAACATCCGCTTTTTTTAAAGCAGGTGCATCGTTGATGCCATCACCTGTCATGGCCACAATATTTCCTTGTTGCTGGTAGATATGGGCAATATCAAGTTTCTGCTGCGGTGTTGTTCTTGCAAATACTGCCGTGTTCAATATTTTCTTCTTCCAATCATCGTTAAGATCATCTATTTTCGGGATATCTTTTCCAGTAATTACATTCGATTCATCTTGATCGACCAGGCCAACTTTTTTGGCAATATTGAGTGCAGTTTTGGGATGGTCACCCGTGATCATGACCACTTTTATACCTGCCTTTCTACATGAAGCTATTGCATCTTTTATTTCCAATCTGGGTGGATCTAAAAACCCTATCATTCCTGCATATACTAAATCTTGTAGATAATTTTCTTTGTTTAGTTCCTGGTCATCCCTGAATCCAAAAGCTAAAACTCTTAATCCACCTTCTGCCATTTGCTCTGATTCAGAGATAATTTTATTTCTGGTTTCATCTGTTAGATCAGAAACGGTTGAACCAGAAAGAATCTTAGTACATTTTTCCACTATATGCTCTACTGAACCTTTTGCAGCGGCAAAATGCCCTTCCGGGCTTTTGTTCAAGGTGGCCATGATTTTAGTTTCAGAACTAAAAGGTTCTTCCGCAATCCTTGAAAATTTATTTTTGATTTCATTTATAGAAATCCCAGACGAATTGGTCAAATGGATGAGGGCAATCTCAATTGGATCTCCGGTGGTTTTATCTTTTTCTCCTTCTTTTGTTATAGAGGCATTATTGCATAATGCCCCAATTAATCTTAGTTTATCAAAATTATCGTGGCTTTTTTCAATTTCTCCATTGTGAAATTTCAAAGTGTTGCCTGAAATGCTTACATCAAGTTTTTCTTCAGGAAATGACAAAGTTTCTACAAAAATCTTGTTTTCTGTTAAAGTCCCGGTTTTGTCTGTGAGAATCACATTTGTGCTTCCTAAAGTTTCTACTGAAGATAATTTTTTGACTATTGCATTGTCTTTTGCCATTAGTAACATCCCGTACGCCAGGGCGACAGTAGCTACAATAGGCAAGCCTTCAGGAATTGCAGCCACCGCCAAGGCCAGTGATGTTTCAACAATTAAAACCCAATCTTTCCCTTGAATTATCCCAGATATAGCAAATACCACGGTCATAGCCACAGTAACCCAAATAAGCTTTTTACTCAACTCGTTCAGTTTCTTGTCTAATGGGGTTGAGTTTTCGGTTGAACTTTCAACAAGTGAGGTGATAGTACCTAATTCAGTGTTTTTAGAAATGCCTGTTATTACGGCTTTTCCATTTCCGTTTAAAACTGACGCTCCTTTGAATACCATATTGTGCCGATCGCCTAATGAAGCATCAGAGGATACTATATCGATTTTTTTATCTGTAGGTAAGGATTCTCCTGTGAGTGAAGATTCATCGCATTGCAATTGGTTTGATTCAATGATCCGACCATCTCCTGGAACTATGTCTCCTGCTTCCAGAAGAACAATATCCCCTGGGGTTATTTGTTCAGAAGGAATCTCAATTAAATTTCCATCACGTAAAACCCTGGAAAGAATTACATCCATTTCCCTTAAAGCTTTCATGGAATTCCTTGCTTGCATCTCCATAAAAAAACCAATGGCAGCGTTTATTAATATAACTACAACAATTGCGATAGCCTCCGGGTAATCTTTAAAGTACAATGGCACAGGTATAAAGGCAGCCAAAAAATAAACTATCAAACTTTGAAACTGTTGAATAAATAGTTTCCAGATACTTTTCTGTTTTTTCACCTGATAAGCATTTGATCCAAATTCCGCTTTGCGTTTTTCAGCTTCGGCTTTACTTAAACCTTGAGTTCCATCAGTCTGAAAAGTATTTAAAACTTCTTCTACAGATAAAGTTTGGGGATTTTGAAAAGGGTAGGGGATTTTCATTTTTCAATTTAAGTTATAAATGTGTTAATGCTAAAAAATCAAGCTTTTAAATATGAAAAATAGTTTTTTTAGTATTTGATTTATTAAAAATACTAACAATCTTTAGTGATAATGCATTATGTTTTCTATAAGAAATTGATATTATATTTCATTGAGGCAATTTTTATTTTTAAATGTGTGATATGTGTAACAATGAGTATTTAAAGTATAACTTTTTAAGCTGAATTAGTGTGAATTTTATAGATTAAAAAATAAGTATGAATCAGCCTTTGAAAAGAGTTGGAATTTGGATGGACCATTCCAGCGCACATATCATGGAATACACTTCTGTTCCTGTAGAATCTAAAATTATAACTGCCAAATCTCTTCGAAATGGACACATGAATAGTGAAGATACCAGTGAAAACAAGAAACATAATATTGAACAACATCAACTTTCTGAATATTATAAAGAACTAGGAGAAACAATTAAAAATTTTGATGAAGTATTGCTTTTTGGCCCCACAGATGCCAAAATTGAGCTTTTCAATTTATTAAGGGCAGATAGACACTTTGAAAAAATAAAAATTGATACCA
This sequence comes from Cytophagales bacterium, assembly GCA_014376535.1. Lineage (GTDB taxonomy): Bacteria > Bacteroidota > Bacteroidia > Cytophagales > UBA9547 > UBA9547. The sequence goes on from JACMRH010000204.1 coordinate 15,709, forward strand.
AACAGTCTGATAAGATGACCGACAATCAACAACAAGCCTTTGTATCAGAATATTTTGCCCGATTTTAACAATTTAAGATTTAAATTTTAAGTTAGAGGATTTGTAAATTTTAGATTTCAATAATGGACGGCAAATTAAAAGAGACTGATGAATCAGCTTTAATCAGCAACGAACTCATTTTTCAGAACCAGGAAAAAAAGAAACGTGCTGCCGAACTTATTATTGCCAATAAGGAACTTGCTTTTCAGAATGAAGAAAAAGAAAAACGCGCTGCAGAACTCATCATAGCTAATGAAGAATTAATCTTTCAGAACAAAGAGAAAGAGAAAAGGGCAGCCGAACTTCTTATTGCAAACAAAGAGCTTCTGTTCCAAAATGAGGAAAAGGAGAAACGTGCTGCAGAATTACATATTGCCAATGAAGAACTTATTTTTCAGAACGAAGAAAAGGAGAAACGTGCCTGGGAACTAAATGTGGCCAATAAGGAACTGGCCTTTCAAAACAAAGAGAAAGAAAAGCGGGCTGCCGAATTAAACATTGCCAATAAGGAACTGGCCTTTCAAAACAAAGAAAAAGAGAAAAGGGCAACAGAATTGTACATTGCCAATGAAAAACTGATTTTTCAGAACGAGGAGAAAGAGAAGCGGGCTTCAGAATTAGATATTGCCAACAAAGAACTTGCATATCAAAAGGACGAGAAGGAAAAACGGGCAGTTGAGTTAGGTATTGCGAACGAAGAACTTGCTTTCCAAAACGAAGAGAAAGAAAAACGCGCAGCAGAGTTAATCGTTGCCAACTATGCCCGTAGTTTAATTGAAGCAAGTTTAGACCCTTTGGTTACGATTAGTGCCGATGGAAAAATAACAGATGTGAACGCA
>JACMRH010000205.1 GCA_014376535.1 Cytophagales bacterium
AAAAAGGGATATCAAATTAAAATTTCTCGGGTTAAGGCTGAAAATTTTGGTGTATTACAGAAAAGACGAAGGTTAATTATAATTGGTTGGAGAGAAAATTTAAAACCAATTTTGCCAGATTTAGAGAACTACAGTTCTGGTATTGAAAGTCTGGTAGAGAATATATTTACAGACTTACCAATACTCAAGGCAGGTAATGGTAGGGATAAAAATAGCACGTACAAAGATATTACAAATAGTTATTTAGCTAAATCTCATATTAGGAATGGGATGGATGTTTTAACCCAACACATAGCAAGACCTCATTCTGAACAGGATAAAGAGATTTATAGAATTGCTGTTAATAAGTGGAACCTTGATAAAGAAAGGTTAAATTATAATGACTTACCAGCTAATTTAAAAACACATCAAAATAGGCATTCATTTACTGATCGCTTTAAAGTAGTTGCAGCAGATTTAAATGCATGTCAAACTGTAGTAGCTCATATTGCAAAAGACGGACATTATTATATTCATCCAGATATTGAGCAAAACCGTTCAATAAGTGTGAGGGAAGCGGCAAGGCTCCAGAGCTTTCCTGATGATTATTATTTTGAAGGAGTAAAAGAAAGTGCTAACAGAACTGCATCATTTAAGCAGATTGGGAATGCCGTTCCTCCTTTAATGGCTGAAAAAATTGCTTTAGAAATTAAATCAATTTTTGAATAATCACACTAATGCCGGAAAAACACAAACCAAGTTTTGGTTATCAAGATCGACCCTGAAGCCAAAACGAAATATCATCCAGGCTATCTCGAACGAGCCTTAAATGTTCAATTGCTAATGATTGATTACTTTGATTTAGAAACAACATCAGCCACTCCAGAAGCCTCTTCCATGATAGAGACATTCCGAGCTATTGGGTATAATATTGAAACTGCTATTGCTGATATTGTTGACAATTCTATTTCATCAGGCGCCAAGAATATCTGGATTGATTTTGATTGGAAAGGCTCTGCAACTTGGTTAGCTGTTAAGGATGATGGTTGTGGGATGAACAACGACGAATTGATTCAAGCCATGCGTCCGGGAAGTAAAAACCCTAATGCAGAACGAAGCTTAAAGGATTTAGGAAGATTCGGATTAGGTTTAAAAACAGCCTCCTTCTCACAATGCAGAAAGCTTACAGTATTGTCACAAAAGATAAGTAATAACTCTTTTTACTGGACGTGGGATCTGGATTATGTAATGCAAACTGGTGCTTGGTCACTCATCAAATATATTCCGGCAGGTGATTTTCAGGAACAGTTAAAGCAAATAGAGTGCGGCACTATAGTGATATGGAATGATATTGATCGTCTGGTAAAAGACCTTAATACAGATGATAAAAATGCTCTTGCAAAATTTATGGAAATAATGGAACAAGTGAAAAAACACCTTGCTATGGTGTTTCACCGTTTTATTGAGTCCGGTAAAATCAAAGTTTGGTTTCAAAATAGAGAATTGCAAGCGTGGGATCCTTTTTTTGAAAATTCCGCGTCGACTCAAAAATTTCCGGATGAACCTCTCTATAAAACCAATGTTAAAATACGTGGGTATGTCTTACCTCATAAATCTAAATTGAATGAGGAAGAATTTAGAAAACTGGAGGGTCCAAAAGGATGGAACGAACAGCAAGGTTTTTATATATATCGAAATGAACGCTTACTATTAGCGGGTGACTGGTTGGGCATGTACCGCAAAGAAGAACATTATAAACTTGCCAGAATAATGATTGATCTTCCTAATACTTTGGATGCAGAATGGCAGATTGACATCAAAAAATCCATTGCCCGCCCGCCCATCATGCTTAAAGAACAATTAAAAGCTTATGCCACTAAAATAAGAGGACAGGCAGTAGAAGTTTACAGGCATAAAGGAAAGGTTTTGCAACGCAAATTCAGCTCTATACAGTATTTCCCAGTCTGGAATGAGAAATTAAGACATGGGAAAAGGTTTTATGAAATCAACAGAGAACACCCATTAATAAAAGATCTTGTAGATACTATTAACGTTAAAAGCAGTGAATTAAATCTGCTATTTAAATTTATTGAAGAAACAATTCCTGTCCCTTTGATCACTATTAAAGAAAGTGAGCAACCAGAAATGCAGGGTCAGGCATTTGAAGGAGCTAGTTTGGAACCTATTAAAAATGCAATAAAGTTAATGTATGAAAAGCTTACAAAAGATGGTAAATCCGATGATCAGGCAAAAGTCATTATCTTAAATATAGAACCATTTAATCTTTACCCTCACCTCATTGAAAATGTTTGAAATTTTATGAGTAAAGCAAACGCTATCCGTACAATTCGTACACTATTGCCAGGAACAGGTGCTGTATCTACTGCACAAATTATTTCTGCCGTAGATATTGCTCTAAGTATACCATTGTATTCATCCTTAGATAAAGACTCCCTTATCAGAGAAACAGAAGCTTTATATAATATCACAATTGATGATTTTAGAATTATTGAGAAACAAGAAAGAAGATTGCCCTGGTTACCTGATAAAAAAGCAGGTATTAAATGGAACTTCTGGAACAGGTATAGAGATTACTTAGAAATAGATAAGAACTTTGCACCCGAAGTGCTGGGCAAATTAGATCGATTAACCGACAGAATCCTAGATAGCATATTTGATCCAACTAAAAATATTGTTATTGATAAAAGAGGTCTAGTTGTTGGTCAGGTTCAATCTGGAAAAACATCAAATTACACAGGTTTAATATGTAAAGCAGCAGATTCAGGATATAAATTAATTATAGTATTGGCTGGAATACACAATAATCTAAGGAGTCAAACGCAGCTACGTTTAGACGAAGGGTTTTTAGGTTTTGACACACAACATCAGCGGGCATTCAATCAAAATAATCTTTGGATAGGAGTGGGAAAAACAGATCAGGGAAGCATTGCTCATTCACTAACTTCCAGTTTTGACAAAGGCGACTTTAATGCTCCGGTTGCCAACGCTCTTGGTTTAAATTTCAACACAAATGAGCCTATTATTGCTGTTGTAAAAAAGAATGTTCATGTACTAAACAGATTAAATCAATGGCTAAGTGCACAAGCAGTAGATATGCCGGATGGACGTAGAGTAATTAGAAATAAATCATTATTACTGATTGATGATGAAGCTGATAATGCCTCTATTAATACTAATAAAGATGAAGATCCATCCACTAAAATAAACGGGTTAATTAGAAATACATTAAGGTTATTTGACAAAAGTGCTTACATAGGTTATACAGCAACTCCATTTGCCAACATCTTTATACCGTTAACAGAAGATGATCTCTTTCCAAGAGATTTTATAATCAATATTCCAGCACCAAGTAATTATATAGGGCCGGAAAAAATTTTCGGATTTAGCCCATTGGAAGATGATGGAATATCAGATGAAGTATTACCAATTGTAAATCGAATTGATGATTATCAGAGCTTTGTCCCTAATGGACATAAGAAAGGAGATGATAAGCCTTCAGATGCTCCGGAATCCCTAAAATTATCCATCCGTTGTTTTATAATAACCTGTGCAATTAGAAGATTAAGAGGCCAAACTGCTGTCCATAATTCTATGCTAATACATATTAGCAGGTTTACCGATTGGCAGGCTGTCATTAAAAATCTCGCGGAAAATATTTTTGACTATTACCGCCGGGGGATTGAATTGAATATTCCTTCTATCATAAATGAACTGAAGGATACATTTGAAACCGATAATATTTATTATAAATCTTATTTAACGGTCAGCAGTCAAATTCTTAAAACCCCATCTGGGAAGTTAGACTTGTTAGTTGAAATACACAAATGGGAGGATGTATTAAAAGAGCTTAATGAAGCTTCGGCAAGAATACAGGTCAGGGAAATAAATGGTGGATCAGCAGATGCATTGAATTATTTTGATCATCCCAATGGATTATCAGTAATAGCTATAGGTGGTGATAAACTTGCCAGAGGACTTACTCTGGAAGGACTATCAATAAGCTACTACCTGAGAGCATCCAAAATGTATGACACATTAATGCAGATGGGAAGATGGTTTGGTTACAGACCAGGCTATGTTGACCTTTGTCGCTTATTTACCAGCAGGGAACTAAATGAATGGTTCTGCCATATTACCCTGGCATCGGAAGAACTACGAGATGAATTTGATTATATGGCGGATGTGGCGGGAAGCACCCCTGAACAGTATTCTTTAAGAGTTCGTAATCACCCGGGGGTCTTACAGATCTCAGCATCTAACAAAATAAGAAGGGCAGTCAACGTTGATATTTCTTGGGCAGGAAGGCTTGTAGAATCTTATGAAATGTCTAAACGAAAAGAAACAATTCTCTCCAATTTTAATGCAACCAAAGAATTTATCAGAAGTCTTCCATCCTATTTTGAAGAAAAAAGAAATGCCTATTTATGGAAGGATGTCGATGCACAACTGATCCGGCCACTTTTGCAAAAGATCCGGGTATCTGAAAACCTTAAAGCAGCTGATCCTGCAAATCTCTTACGTTTTATTGATGCGCAATTAATAAACAAAGAATACAACTTATGGCGTGTGGCTTTAATGAATAAAAAAAACAGTGATGTAAGGGAGAATATTCCTTATCAGGATACGCAATTGGATATCGGCTGTTTTCTGAGAAATCAAGATGATAAAAACTCTAATACTACTACTTATTATTTAAGAAAATCTCACATCATCAGTCCTAATGATGAATTTATAGATTTATCCGAAGATGAATACAAAACAGCAAAGGCAAGAACGACTTCATTCTGGAAGACAAAAGATAAAAAAGGCGAACCTAGTTATCCAAATGGAGAGATTGTAAGAAATGAATTTCGAAATCCTCAAATGCCCTTGCTTATTATATATCTTTTAAATCCAGAAGGAGCTAAATTATCAAAAGGTGAAAATCCAATTATGGGTTATGCCATTAGTTTCCCTTCTAGTAAGAAAAATACAACTGTTAGCTATTCTGTTCATGAGCAGCTAATGGCAACTTTTAATTTAGAGGAACCATCGGAAGACTATGAAATAAACAATGATGATGAAGATTGAACCACTTTGGAATCACCTTGAGTCTGATGGCAAACATTCATCAGGAATATTAATGCGAAGGATTTCTGGAGATAGTCAAGCAGATATTTATGTTGCTGTGCGAGGCTTGGATAAAAAAAGATGCTTAATTATTAAAGTTGATTATACGATCATTTATCAATCAAATAGTTCAGAAGAATTAAAAGATATAGCTATTGAATTAATTCCAGATGAAAATAATATGGATAAAAATCTGCTAGTTATTCAGCTATCTAACAGACTATTGCAGGATATATTTACAATATTTTGCGAGGATTTAATTTCAAGCATTAAGGAAGTTACCAGCAATGATTTAATTGTTAAGGTAATTCTGAATAGGATAAATAAATGGGAGCTATTATTTGGCAGAGTTGGCAGACGTGGATTAACCAATGAAGAGCAACGAGGTTTATATGGAGAACTATTCTTTTTGAGAAGGTCTCTTATCATAAATAATGATTATTTTTCATGTGTATTCTCTTGGGTTGGGCCAGATAAAGCCTTAAGGGATTTTCAGAAAGAAGGATGGGGAGTTGAAGTTAAAACGACTCATGGGAATAACCATCAGAAATTGCATATCAGTAGTGAGAGGCAATTAGACACCAGTAACCTGAACATTCTTTTTCTTTACCATTTATCATTAGAAGTTCAGCAGAAACACGGAGAAACATTGAATAATCTTATTGATTCAATAATTGAACTATTTAGTGATGACATTTCATCATTATGCCTTTTTAAAACAAGATTAATGCTTGGAGGATATTTTGAAGAACACAGAGATTTATACAATGAAACCGGCTATCAAATAAGACAGGAAAGCATTTATAATGTTAAAGATGAGTTTCCGAGATTGGAAGAGAAAGATATACCAAAAGGTGTAGGAGATGTGAAATATACTATCATCTTGTCTGACGCAAGCAACTATATTATTGAGGCTGAGACGCTATTTAAAGCTATTAAGTAAATATCATGTCTGACATACAGGAGGTAACAAGGTACCATAAGGATTTATTGGAAGAAGTTAAAACCATTCAAATTTCCGATGAGGAAGGAGGTTGGCAGGAACAAATATTTACCCGAGTTGCGGTTGATCTTATGGCAGAAGCTGGTGAAACTGAAAATGTAAGAATTGCCTACGATGAAAAAGTTCTTAAATCTGGCATACAACATAAAATAAATGGTTATGCCCTTTCTGATAATTACGAAACGCTTGATTTGTTTATTTCGATTTTTCATGGACAACAAGATATAGAACGAATTGCAAAAGATGAAGTAGATAAAGCATCTAAAAGAATCTCCAATTTCTTTAAAAATGCTATTTACAAAGATTATGTAAATGAAATTGAGGAATCTTCTGAAATCTTTGATTTGGCGCATACCCTTAATACCTCAACTGATATTAAAAATACTCTTGTTAGGGTCAATGCGATAATTCTATCTGATGGAATTTATCCGGGAGAAATCCCTAAATCACAAACAATATCCGGGTACCCAATTTTTTATCGGATTATTGATCTTAATTATTTATATAATATATCGGAAAAATCACACATTCCTATTGAAATTGATTTTAAAGGTGATGGTTTTAAAATACCCTGTATACAAACACCTGGATTAAATGATGAATATCAGTCTTATCTGGCAATTATATCGGGAGAGGCATTGGCAAATATATATGAACGCTTTGGTGCCCGTTTATTGGAGCAGAATGTGCGTTCCTTCCTCCAGTTTAGTGGTAAGATAAATAAAGGAATCAGAACTACTATTATAAAGGAACCAGATATGTTTCTGGCTTTTAACAATGGAATTGCAGCTACAGCCGATTCGGTTGAACTAATTGCCGATAAAGATTCTGGCTTGGTTATTTCTAAAATAAATGATTTGCAGATAGTAAATGGCGGTCAAACTACAGCTTCTATTTATCACTCATGGAAAAAAGATAAGGCTGACATTAGTAAAATATTTGTTCAGGTAAAACTATCAGTAGTAAAGAATAAGGAAAAGTTTAGTGAAATTGTGGGCAGAATTGCTGAATATGCCAATACGCAGAATAAGGTTTCAGCTTCTGATTTGAGTTCTAACAGGCCATTTCATATTTTTTTGGAAAAATTATCAAGAACTATCTGGGCACCACCTTTGGAGGGAAATACTTTGCAAACCAGATGGTTTTTTGAAAGAGCTAGAGGTCAGTATAAAAATTCACGATTAAAGGAAGGCACTACACCATCCAGACAAAAAGCCTTTGATCTCAAAAACCCCAAAAATCAGGTTTTTTCAAAAGAAGATCTCGCAAAATATATAAATGCATACAAGGAAGCTTATGATAGTAAAAAGTTAACTATTGGGCCACATACTGTTGTGCGCGGTAATCAAAAAAATTATATTGAATTCGTAAAGTTCAGAGTTGATAAAGTTGATCATCCGGATAGCGTATTTTTTGAAGATAGCATTGCTAAGATGATTCTTTTTAAAACTGCTGAAAAATTATATGGTGTTAAGCCGAACTCAATTGGTGACATGCGTTACATCACCGTTCCTTATACTTTATCATGGTTTAACCTTAAAACAGAAAACAAGCTGGATCTTTATAAGATTTGGAAAACTCAGATGATTCCTGAAGTCTTTAAAAATGAACTATATGAACTCATGATTCAAATAGAAACATTTATTAAAAAAAATGCACCCGGTTCTTTATATGGAGAATGGGCAAAAAAGGAAGACTGCTGGAATATCTTAAAAAGTCAGGAATTTGAAATTAATGAGAAATCACTCGATAATTATATGGGTGTATCTCAAAAAAGAATTTCATTGAATGAAGTTGATTTAGATGAAGAGGAAATAAGACAACAAAATGAAGTGATTTACTCTTTGCCCAATACTGTTTTTAGAAAAATAGACCAATGGGGTTTAGAATCAAAGCTACTTAGCATAAATCAAAGAAATATTGTTCTGAATATTTCGGACAAAGTCCGTCTCAAAAAAGAAATAACTACGATTGAAAGAGGTACGATTATCAATATTATCAATCTTTTGATATCCAAAGATCCTGAATTTCTAGAATTTGATGAAAGTGAAATAAATAATGTACCAGAGGAGATAGTGCATGAAGAAATAACTCCCGAGATCATAAAACAAATACTTGACTGGGATAGAAAAAATAAACGTATGAAGCCCCTTAATTATAAATATATGCATGATGTCTTTACAGAGCAGATCCCTTTGGGGGAACAGGCTAAGAAGTATTGCAGAAATAACTTAATATTTGTAAAAAAGTGGGGTTTTAAACCTGTATAAATTCAATCAGATAATTGAGATCCTTTTTTCTTAATTCACATTCCCATACTATAATCACCTTCCATCCGGCTTTTTTTAATGCTTCAAAGTGTTGAAGGTCTTTTTCTTGGGTTAAAGATATTTTATTAGTCCACCATTCAGTTTTCGTTTTTGGTATAATAAAATATTTACAACCTTCGTGTCCGTGCCAGAAACAGCCATGAACAAAAATGACAGTTTTATATTTAGGGAGAACAATATCCGGTTTACCAGGAAGGTTTTTTACATGCAGACGGTAACGGAAGCCATTTTTGTGAAGGAATTTTCGAACTAGCAGCTCAGGTTTTGTATCCTTACTGCGGATACGTGACATGTTATAACTCCTGGTTTCTTTTGAATGTACATCTGCCATAGAAATTGGCTATTAGTTGATTTCTGAAGGAAGCGGTATGAATTTATCTAATCCGGATTCTTTAAGATTAACTTCCAGCATGAAATTATATATATCAATATTTTCCTGGCTGCAAATTGTAAAACATTGATCCATTAGTTCGTTTCTTAATTCCGCTTCCTCAGAGGAATAAGTTTTTCGTCTGTTTCAATATTAATACAGGAATTAAAGTCATTATCTGGATTGATGATAGCTTCCTCTTCAATCAGTTTTTTTATAAATAAAATTACATCTTCCGGGTTATTAATTGCAGCAATCATATATAAAAAATTAAGGTTAATACCTAAATATAAGCTTTATTTCCTTATATTTAAATATGAATTTTTGGAAAACATCTGAATATATGTATCAAAATTTTGTTGATCTTTCTGAGGAAAAAGTAGTTTTATTAATAAATGCACTTTCCAGAGAGGATATCATTGAATGGCTTAGCTGGAATGATCATAATGGGATATATGATGACGAAAGGTCATTAAAAGAACTTGGAAACATTATGTCAAGGGAACAAGGGATTGAGATAATGATAAGGCAAATTGAAGAAAGCAGAACAGTTAACATTTAAATGATTTGAATATAATTAAGTATGCATAAAAAAGGGGTTTCCCCCTTAAATTATTCCTTCATCCTGAAAAGAAAAATATCCTTCAGAAGTAATTATTAGATGATCCAGTACGGCAATGTCTAAAAAGCTTCCTGCAGCTATGATCTTTTTAGTCAAAGCAATATCCGACTGGCTTGGCTTTAAGTTTCCCGAAGGATGGTTATGGCTTAAAATTATGGAGCTGGCGCAGGCTTTTAATGCGGTTGAAAATATGAGCTTGGGATCTGCTACCGTTCCGCACATTCCACCTGATGACACTTCGTATATGCCTATTACCTTATTCGCTCTGTTCAATAGTAAGATTTTGAATTGTTCTTGCAGTTCTATTTTATCGAGATCCCAGTTATTGAATAAAATGCTATAAACTTCCTGGGATGTTGAAACCTGGGGTCTTTCAGAAGCTTTAAACTTTGGTCTATATGTCACATTGATTTCTGATACCTGATAGAATGACATCTGATTTTGTAGCTTTTCCATAATCTTGAGTTTTAAGTGTTAAAAATTAATTATGGTGCTCCCAGTGGCAAAAGGCTTAAATAGCGCAAAAGGAAACGGAATAAATGACGGAAATGAGCATGGGGTTGTGTTTATGCCGTAGTCTTTTGCCAGCGTTTTGTAGCCTGTGCCTAAATTTGTGCTATAATTGATTGCTTACTGTCTCTTACACTGGTCGCCATTAAGTTCCTGTATTCCATCATCTTCTTAAATGAGTAGCCCCGATTTTTCGCATGGAAAATCGGGGCTACCGACGGATTTTAAGAAATGCGGGCTATAGCCCGCACTCATTTTAAATTTTAAACAAATTCTTAATTTTCCATTTTCTCAAATTCAGTACAAAGGCGAAAAGCATTTTGAGATTTGTTAAAGCCAGTACCAAAAAGGATGGATTTTACTTTGGCTTCCTCATTTTTATAGTCTTTCACATTTTGAAAATATCCGGTTATTGCATTATACGCTCCAAAAAGTGTCCCTTTGGTGGTTGCGGTCTGTTGCGTTTGGCTACCAAATGCGTACTCGCATACGCTGCTGCATATATTATTAAAATAACTGGAATGTTCATCTTCCCTGCCATTCAGAACATTTTGTAAAATTTCCTTAGAAGGGGCCATAGCCTGCTGGACCAGTTTCAAAACTTCTTTGTCTGTAATGGGGACTTTTGCCCAGCGGTTAAAAATTCCGTTGAGTTCATC